>CAYUXU010000028.1:0-10209 GCA_964449005.1 uncultured Erysipelotrichaceae bacterium
TCCACCTTCAGCGATTCCTAAAACTTCAACATCACCAAGTTTTAATTCGCCTTTAATGTAGAGGTCGATAGCACGATATAAAGAGTCACCAACATTTTTAAGTGCTGAAGTAACGATTACGTCTGCTAAGTCTTGTCTACCTTGTGCTTCAAATACTAATGCTTGATCACTGTCAACGCCGATTGCTAATAAGCCATCTTTTTCAGCTGCAAGTTCAATAGCACCAGTTCCTGATCCACCAGCAACACCAAAGATAATGTCCGCACCTTCATTTAGCATAGCTGCTGATAAGTCCTTACCTTTAGCTGGGTCGCTCCATCCGCCTACCCATTGTACTGCAATCTTAACATCAGGATTAGCTTCTTGAGCACCTTCGATAAATCCTAGTAAGAAGTCATAGATAATTGGGAAAGGTTGTCCACCTAAGAATCCTAATACTCCGCTTTCAGATAATTTAGCACCAACAAATCCAACTAAATAAGATGGTTCGTTTGCACTATATTGAATAGAGTAAACATTGCTTAGTGGGTATGTTTCGTAATCGATAGTTTCATCAAACATAACGAAATCTTTGTCTGGGAAATCATTTGCATGTTGTTCCAAATAAGTTTTCAATGTTGAAGATCCAATGATTAGATCATACTTTCCTTCTGCTGCATCTAATAATGCAGGTTCAACTTTAGTATCATCACCATATTCTACAACTGTAACATTGACTTTGCTTCCAAAATCAGCTTTAGCTCGTAGAACACCTTCGTTTGCAGAGTCGTTAAATGACATATCGCCAACACTGCCGATTAATAAAGCAACTTCAATTTTGTCGCTATCTTCAACAGGTTTCGTACATCCGACTACTAGCAACATAACCATTAATACTGCTAATAATTTTTTCATTTATTTTTCCCTCCTTTTTATTTTCAAAATAAATGACAATTTTATTCTGGAGCTATTTCTAATGCGAGTTCCATCATTTGTGTATAGCCTTGTTCACGTTCTTTACTGCTTTCAGCTTCTTTAGTTAAAGCGCTGTCACTAATCGTGAAAAATGCTAAGCTCCGTTTACCCAAACGACGGGCAGTTGTATAAAGACCAGCTGCTTCCATTTCACCTGCTAACACACCATATTGACGTAATTTAGCAGAAATTTCTTCATTGCGATCACCATAGAATTGGTCTCCAGACATAACTGTTCCAAAATGGGTGGTGATACCCATCTCTTCAGCTTTTTCTTTACATGCAACTAATAAGTCGAAGTCTGGAGTTGGACAAAATTGAATATTCCCAAATTTACCAGTATTGATATTAGAGTCAGTACAAGCTGCCGTTGCCACAACAACATCTTTTAAACCAATATAATGTTGGTTAGCTCCCGCTGTTCCAATTCTAATAATTGTTTCAACGTTATAAAAAGCAAAAAGTTCATGATAATAAATCATAGCTGATGGGATTCCCATCCCGCTTCCCATAACTGAGACACGCTTACCTTTATAATAACCTGTGTAACCTAACATCCCTCGAACTCCATTAAATTGCGTCACATCAGTTAAGTATGTTTCAGCAACATATTTTGCTCGTAAAGGATCGCCCGGCATTAAAACCGTATTTGCTATTTCATCCGGACTTGTCGCCTCAATATGCGGCGTTGGAATATTTGACATATTTGCCTCCTTCTTTATATTAACTCATTTAATCGAGTCATTACCATTTTTAGTTCGGGAATCGAATTTGCTGCTCCCTTAGTCATTACTGCCAAACTACTGGCAATACTTGCCATTTTCAAAGCTAATTTAATATCATTTTCTTTCAATAAGATTGCCAGGAAATATCCCGTGAAGGTATCGCCCGCCCCAGTCGTATCAACTGCCTCAGTTAAATAAGCTTCTTGAACAATAACTTCATCTTGATAAAAATAAATTGATCCAGACTCGCCTAAAGTAAGAACTACCCTCAAGTTAGGATACTTCTCGACTAAATTTTGACCAATTATCTTTTCGTCAGTTTCATTTGTTAATGCATTTCCCTCTGTCTCATTAATAATCAAATATGTTAACTTACTTAAATCATAATTTAATGCTTCTTTAGTCACCGGCGCTAAATTTAAAGCAACCGGAATCTTCAATTCACTCGCTCGATTAATAATATAATCAATGTTGGAAATTTCATTTTGTAACAATATTATATCATGCGATGTAATCGTTGCCAACATTTTATCAATATAAGATTTAGTAACTTGATGATTTGCTCCTGGAAATAAAACAATGCTGTTTGAACCAGCTTCATCAAGTTGAATAATAGCGTGGCCCGTCGGTGCTTCTAATTCAAAAATTAAATCAGTTTCAACTTGGTTTTCCTTCAAAACTTCTACTAAAAAACGACCATCTTTTCCAATAGCACCTAAATGACTAACTGTCATCCCTGCTTTACTTAAAGCAATTGATTGATTTAAACCTTTCCCGCCAATTAACTTTTCATACCCAAAAGAGCTAATTGTCTCACCGGGTTTCACAATCTGTGCTACCTCATAGACATGGTCGATATTCAATGAACCAAAGTTGTAAACTTTCATAAACCCTCCGGTCTCTTTAAGGTTAAACGATTAACCTACCTTACTTATAATAATATAAGCGCTTACATTATGTCAACTTTATTTCTTTAATTTGGAGCTTTGATACTATCCTTGATGACAAAACTTGGTTTTAAACAAACTTCTTGAACCAAATCTTGATCTTTTCTCTCTAATTCATTAACTAAAATTTCTACCGCGTGCTTCGCTAACAAAGTTACATCTTGTTCAACTGCAGAGATATCAATGTTGAAAGCTAAGAAGTCAACAATATTATCATAACTTACTACTGATAAGTCATCTGGTATCTTTAACCCTTGTTCATTGACATATTTTAAAAGTCCTAAAGTCATAATGTCATTACAAGAGAAAATCGCTGTAATAGGTTCTTTTTCAATTAGTAGCTTAGCATTTTTATAACCGGAAATAGCACGAAAATCGCCTTCTAAAACATATGACTTTTTAATGTCAATCTGATTTTCAGTTAAAGCTTTATAATAACCATTGAGTCGAGAATTATATTGATACTTACTAGCGGGTGGGGCAATACAACCAATTTCATGGTGACCCTTTTTAATTAAATAATTGACAGCTTGATAAGCACCCCATTCATGATCAAAGTAAACTTTATTAAGTGGTCTTTCAATATAGGCGCGATCGACCATTACAAAAGGAATAGCCAAATTAGACAAGCGTTTGGCTAACTTATCATCCTCCAATGATTTATACGCAGGACAAATTAAAATACCAGCCACCCCTAATGACGAAAGATGGTTCACTAACCAAAGATCATTTTCGGCATTTTCATTATTAGACATAATAAAAAGTGCATAGCCCAGTTTTCTTAAAATTTGTTCTAACTGTTGCGCTAAAGATGCGAAAAATAAGTTTGATAAATCCGGTAAGATTAAGCCTAATATTTTGTTTTCTGAAGTCGCTAAAGATCTAGCAGCTAAATTAGCATGATAATTATATTTTTTAGCAAGTGCTAAAATTTCTTCCTGTTTACTTTTTGAAACACGATGACAGCGTTTATTTAACACTAAAGATACTGTGGTTGTCGAAACATTAGCCATTTTTGCAATATCTTTAATAGTAATCTTCATAAAAGCTCCTATTCCCTTATTTAATATAGCATATTTTTAACGATTCATTAAAGTTAAAACAAACATAACCATTATACCTAAATTATATTTTAGACTTGCTTCATCTAAATCGAAAAACTGGTTATGATGTTCGGCACCACTTCCCAACTCTTCATTTTTAGTTCCAACTAAAGCAAAGCAAGTAGGTGCTAGTTTTTGATAATGAGTAAAGGTTTCTGAAGCAAACCAATTGGCTCCAGGAATAATTTCAATTTCAGGAAAAATATCAAGAGCCGCTTTTTTAGCTATCTCAGCTAATTTTTCATCATTAACTACTGGTAAAAGAGCTAATTCCATATTATCATGAAAAGCAATTTGACAATTATGAGCTTTTGCAATTTGAGAAGTGATTTTTTTTAAAACTTCTAAGCCTTTTTCACCAGCCGCAACATCAAAGAATCTTAATGTTCCTCCTACAAAAACTTTTTCTGGAAAAACATTTAAAGCCTCGCCACCAATTACTTGAGTAATTCCTAAAGTAACAGTTTTAGTAACATCCAGTTGATTGACCCAAGCTGAAGCTAAATTAGTTAAAATATTGGCAGTAGCATAAATCGGATTAATTGAAAGATCCGGACGTGATCCGTGGCCACCTTTTCCAATCACATCAAAAGCAATCCGAGCTAAACCACTCATTACTGAACCAGAGTCTAAGCCGACTTTACCGGTTTCTAAATTAGCTAAAAGATGTGCTCCATAAATGGCATCAAATTTAATTTCTTTTAAGGCATCAATCATCGGTAAAATACCACTGTGAGTCTCTTCACCTTCTTCAAAGATAAATACTAATTTACCACTTAAATACTCTTTTAGTGCTACTAAAATTTCAATGGCTGTGATTAAAGTTGCCATATGACCATCATGGCCACAAGCATGCATTACTCCAGGATTTTTAGAGTGACAAGTTCTTTCTTGTTTTAAATTCATTTTTGGCTCATTTACTGGTAAGGCATCAATATCCGTTCTTAATCCAATTGTTTGGCCAGCTTTTTGTGTATCAAAAATCATATAAAAACCGGTACTATTTTTAACATCATATGTTTCTAAATTTAAATGAGCCAACTCCTTTTTTAAATAAGCAGCTGTCTGATGCTCCTGGCTAGAAAGTTCCGGATAATTGTGCAATTCACGACGTCGTGAAATAAGTTTACTTTCGTTTTCAGCTATTAATGCTTTTACTTTCTCTTTTAACATAATATCACCTCATTTAGTTTAGCATATCAAGACTAATTTAACACCTTTCTCATTAAAGCATATCAATTACTTTTCAAATTTTATTTATGTTATATTTAGTGAAAGGAGGATTAATATGAAAAAATCTTCAACTGGACTAAAACTTATCTTATCATTAATCATTTTAGTCTTAACCACGGTACTTTTTTCTTACGGAGTCTTTAATTTATTAGAAACTCCCTTTGAGTGGGCTTTAGTAATTCGCTATGCCTTAATTGGCTTTGGATTAGCAGCCTATTTTTTCATTTTAGTACAATTTAAACTAACCTTGGGAGCGATTATCTTTCTACTTGGATATAGCTTTGCCTTTTTAATCCTATTATCAGCCTATCGAGAAGGTAGTGCCGGATGGGGAGATTTAATCGGAATCCTCTCATGGATGTTTATAATGCTAGCCACGATCGTCTTAAGTTTATTAGTTGAGTTAGTTCGGGTCTTAATTCGAAAAAACAAAGAGAAGAAAGTTGCTCTCGCAACTCAAGCTGAAGAGCCAAAAAAAGAAGAACTCCAGGAATAATAATCTGGAGTTTTATTTTAAGTGTTTTTCCCACCAGTTCAATATTTCTTTAAGCCTAATTAATCTATTTTGTGGTTGACCTGAGCGTGAAAGCTCATGATTTTCTTGGTGAAATATTTGGAGTTTCACTTCACTACCATGAAGTTTTAATGCGGTAAAAAATTGTAAGACATCACCTAAGTAACAACGATAATCCTCATCAGCATGAATCAAAAACAAAGGTGTCTTAATATTGGGGACTAAAGATAATGGGGAGTGTTCCCAATAAGAAACTAGGTCAACCCACAAGTTTTCTTCGCTAATCTGATGAACATTATGATAATAACCAATATCAGTGGTTAAAGCTTTTGTAATATAATTAGCAATTGACCTTTCGCTTAATGCTGCTTTAAAGCGGTGAGTTTTTCCAATAATTAAATTAGTCATTAGTCCGCCATAAGAACCCCCTGTAACACCAAAGTTTGCTTGATCAATTTTGGGATATCTTTTAATAATTTCATCAGTAAAATCCATTAGATCTTCATAATCATAAGTTCCATAGCGCTGCTTTTCGATATTAGCGAATTCACTTCCTTTACCATCTGAACCTCGTGGATTACAAAAACAAACTAAATAATCAGCATCTGCTAGCAGTTGTACCTCATGAAAAAAGATTGTTCCAGAAATTGCTTTAGGACCACCTCGAATCATTAAGATTGCGGGGTATTTATCTAATTCAGCTTCATTAGTTGGCAATACCACAAAGCCAGTGAGATCTTGTGCGATACGGTTTTTAAATGGAATGCTCGTTACTTGATTGATGTGATGGTTCTCTAAAAAACATTGGTTGTGAAAAGATAACTGTTTAGTTAATTTAGTATTAAAATCATAGCTAAATACTTCTACCAAGCTATTACTTAAGGCTGCCAAATAATATAATTTATCATTACTTGCCGCAATCGAAAAGATTGCCCCATGCTTTAGCTTAAATAGCTCTTTAGCCTCACCACTTAACGTTAGTTGTTTCACTAAACTAGAATGATCTTCAGTTGTAAAATAATAAGCTCTATCATCTTTTAAGGCTGTGATATGACTTTTCCCAATTTTAACATCAGTACTAATGCTTGCCCCAAGATGCTCATCTAGCTGATTAACTTTTATTAAATTGTTTGAAGTTACTTTATAGAAAGCCGGGTTTTGGTATGAATTTAAATCTTCAGTTAAATTACCATAAAGTAAATATCCATCAGAAAAATGAAATAACTCATTAATATAAAACTCTTTATTAAAAGAGACTGCTTCGATCTCAAAAGTCTTTAAATTAATTCGATAAAGTTCTGATTTCCTTTCCATGACATTCTGATAATTAGTACCAAAAAAGAAAGCGTTATTTTTATCTTGATTTAAAACTATTTTATTAATATTTAAAAAAGGTGTACTTAAAATCTGATAAGTACCATTTTCTAAATCATAAGAAATCAATCTAGTTCGAAGTTTATTAATAACCCCTTTTCCATTGAACCAAAAAGGTAATTCATCAAAAACTGTTGTTTTATCTAAAGCCTTCTTCTCAAGGTGAGCACAATAAGCTTCTTGGTTAAATTTTTCAGCTTCAAAATCACTAGGTAAAACTGCTAGACAAAGCCATTTATTTAATGTGATAGGAAGAATCTTTGTTACTTCGAAAGGACAAGTCGCAAGAATTTGTGCTTCACCACCAAATATATTAATTTGATAAAATTCGCTCAAACTTAAATTACAGTTATCATTTTTATCTAAACGCTTCGAACGGAAAATTATGGTCTCACTATTTAACCAAGTTATATCTTTATCATAGTTACCACTAGTTAAAGGAGTTATTTCTTCTGACTTTAAATTGATTAAATAAATATTACTAAGATATTTGTTTTCACTAATACTTAGCTTTGTTAAAACATAAGCTCCGTATTTTCCATCGGGACTTATTTGTAGATCTGAAAGAGATTTAATTTTAGCTAAACTTAAAGCAGTTATATTTTCCATAATATCATTAATTTAAAAAAGGCTAGGCCTTCTTTATTTTTTCCGCAAGTTTTCTGACATGATAATGTGACAACAATGAAATCTCGTTATGAATATTATGAACTTGATAACCTTGATTTAAACCTGCCACAAAGTACTCAACAATCCCTTGAAAACCTCTTCTTTCTGAAATTGGTTTCCAATCACTAAAGTCATAGTAATGACGCCCATTTTCATCAAGTGCTGCTAAAGAATTCAAGTTTTCAGCAATATGATAACCGTTTGGACTCATCACTTCTTGTCTTTCCAGGTTAAACCCTGCTTTAAGGTTCATTAAAGCCAAGGCAGTTTTATTTTTAGTTTTAAAAGTTATACTAGCATGTTCTAAGTTATTATTGTTAACAACAATATGGTAATCGACATCAAAGGTCGTTTCATTAAACAAAAAGAGTGTTGTGTCAACCACATGAATCATTTCATCGAATAAAGCAAAATGTGCTTCAGCTTCTAAATTAGGACGATGTTTCATAGCTAAGATATAGTTAACATCGTTTACTTCTTTAAGCTTTAAAGTAGTTGGAGCAAATCTTCGATTAAAACCGGTCATTAAAAAGACATCTTGGGCTTTAGCTAATTCATATAATTTTGAGGTAGTCTCATAACTTTCAGTTAAAGGTTTATCAACATAGACTGGGATCTTTAAACTTAAGAATTTTTTTACTAACTCATCATGAGAAGCAGTAGGACTGTGGATCATAACTCCATCAAGGCCGACACTGGTAAATTCATTAAAATTATCATGGACATATTTTAAGCCATATTGTTTCTTTAATGCACATTTCTTGGTAGTACTTCGAGTATAAAAATGCCATTGTACTTGATCTTGAATATTTAAGTAAACTGGCAAATAAGCCTTTGTCGCAATATTCCCTATTCCAATTACTCCAATTTTTAACATTAAGTGCCCTTTCTATATTTTTAAGTTGTGCCACATCTTTCGATACTCTAAAGCATATTTCACAAAAGCTAAAATTAAGGTTCCTCCTACTAAGCTAATAAAAAAGATTACTGTTTCCTTAGATAGATTGCTTGAGACAGTTAAAATTATCATGACGACATAAATCACTGCCGTACTTAACTTGCCATACCACATAGCACCATCCATTTTTCGATCTTTTCTTAAAAAGAAAACACCTAAGATTAGCATTAAGCCCTCTTTGATTAAAAACAAAATTAAAACATACCATAATAAAAAGTAACGTTTTGCTAAGCAGTATAATAATGCAAGTTGAGTTAATTTATCAGCAAATGGGTCAAGAATTTTTCCCCACTCAGTAATCATTTTATAACGTCTGGCTATTTGGCCATCCAAAAAATCACTAATCCCGGAAATTATCACTAAGCCGGTAATCAAATAATAATTTGACTTAGTTTCAGCAACTGAGAAAAGATAAACAATAATCGGAATGAGTATTATACGAAAATACCCCAGTAAATTTGGAATAGCCCAAAGTTCCTTTTTATCTATCTTTAGCATAGAAATACCTTCCTATAGTTACCTTAATAATACCAAATTTATTAACTTGAAACAAACTAAAATAAAAATTATTTTTGTTTTATTTATTTATGTTAAGATAAATTAAGGAGTAAAGATATGACTGAAATAACGGTAGTAGCAGCTGCAATTATTCATAAAAATAAACTTTTAGTCACCCAAAGAGGATCGGGCTCCTTTCAAGGAATGTGGGAGCTGCCAGGCGGCAAAGTTGAAAATAATGAAACTTTCGAAGAAGCTTTAAAAAGAGAAATTCTAGAAGAACTCGCTTTAAATATTCACATAGAAAAGTTCATGACAACCATATATTATCAATATCCAAGCTTTCACTTAACAATGCATGTTTATCTTTGTCAGATTGAAAATGGCGAATTAGTTTTAAACGAGCATAGTGCGTCACGTTGGGTAACTAGCTCTAAATTAAAATATATTAACTGGTTGCCAGCCGATCTAGATTTACTTCCAAAATTAGAAAAAATTTATTAAATCATTCGTCAACAAAATAATAATATAGATTATCATCAATCATATTGGCCAGCTTAAATTCAAATTTTACAATAGGCAAAGTTTTCTTTGAAACAGAAATACTAGACTCTTGATAGCTTACCACAAATACTTCGCCGATATAATAAAACTGTTTTGCTTCACCATCATTTCTTTTTATAAAAAGCAGGATCTTGTATCCTTTTTCTTTTGCTTGAATTAATGCATTAATATCAGGGGAATCTAAATACCTATTGTTTTTACTCATCCAAGCAAAAGTGTCAGAATCAATAAAATAATCCTCGTAAAGAATTGATTCACTAACTGAAATATCTTTATTATAGGTAACGAAAAGTGGGATTGTTTTTGTCTTATGATCAATGCGATAACCGAAGATTTGCCCAGCTTGATTGGACTTCCAATTAAGTAACCAAGAAACATCCTTTCGAGTATATTGTTGTCCTACAACTAAGTTTACAGAATCGATATTATTAAAATAGAGTTGATTACGATATTTACCATATTCAATTAGCTCTTTAATAGCTAATACAAATTTATCATTTGAAAGAAAATTATTAAAAAAATCAGATCGATAAATGACATCTCCTTTTTCAATAATTAAAGTTGTAATTTTATATTTCTTTCTTTCGGAAGTAGTCAAAAAATCTTGACGCAAATATCTCAATGCTGATGCTATGATTTTATCATTATATTTATTAAATTGATTTTTTAA
>CAYUXU010000029.1:0-9996 GCA_964449005.1 uncultured Erysipelotrichaceae bacterium
TTTTCTATTAATTTCATTGAATTATATTTTATATGCATTATAATTAATAAGAGGTATTTTATGGATGACCAATACGTTACGATAATAATGGATCCTGATCCGATATTACGGATTAAAGCAGAAGAAGTAGTTTTACCATTGTCAAAATCTGATCGAATTACTTTAGAAAAAATGCTGAAATATATTAAAGATTCCAAAGATGAAGCGTTAGCTGAAGCCCATGATTTAAAACCTGGGATTGGTTTAGCTGCTCCCCAGATTGGAATTAGTAAAAGATTAATTGTTCTTGATTTAACTGAAGGTAGTGACGAAGAAAAAATCACTTATCAGTTTGCCTTAGTTAATCCAAAAATTATTAGTCATAGTGAAAAAGAAAGCTATTTAGAAAGTGGCGAAGGTTGTCTTTCAGTTGAAAAAGAATATCCGGGCTATGCCTATCGGGCCGCGTTTGTCACAGTGACAGGATATGATTTATTAACTGACAAAAATATTAGAATTAGAGCTGGTGGCTTATTAGCTATCGCCTTACAACATGAGATTGATCATTTAAACGGTATTTTATATTATGACCGAATTAATAAAAATGACCCCTTTCTCATTAAACCTCAATCAATTAAAATCTAAGTTAACTTTAGGTGCAAATAAAGGAGAATATGAATATGCAAGAAAATTATGCACCAAGTGAATTAAATAATAGTAAGCAACACCACACCTATAATCCCAATAGTGACACCTTAGTCTATGCTTTAGGTGGTTTAGGTGAGGTAGGGAAAAATATGTACTGTCTTGAGCATCAAGATGAAATTATTATTATTGATGCTGGGGTTCGTTTCCCGGAAGAAAATTTACTTGGCGTTGATTATGTAATCCCCGATTACAACTACTTAATTAAAAATTCCCATCGCATTGCGGCATTAATTATCACCCATGGTCATGAGGACCATATCGGAGGTATTCCTTTTCTTTTAAAGGCCGTCTCGATTGATAAAATATATGCACCACGCTTTGCGAAGTATTTAATAGAAAATAAATTAGCTGATCGAAGAATGTCAAAGAAAACAACCGTCGTTGAGATTGACGAAGACTCAAAAGTTGCGACAAAACATTTCACAGTCGGATTTTTTGACGTCGTTCACTCAATTCCTGATGCTTTAGGTTTAATAATTACAACTCCTAATGGAACTGTCGTTTCCACTGGTGACTTTAAGTTTGACTTAACTCCGGTTGGTCAAAATTCAAATTACCAAAAGATGGCTTTTATCGGCTCAACTGGTGTCACTTTATTAATGAGTGACTCAACAAATGCTGAAGTTGAAGATTTTTCAATTAGTGAACAAAAAGTTGCCTTACAAATTATGGCAATTACGAAACGTGTCAAAGGCCGTTTAATCATTGCGACGTTTGCTTCAAATGTGTTACGAGTTGCCCAAATTATTGAAGCTGCCGTGGCTTGTAATCGAAAGATTGCCGTCTTTGGTCGTTCCATGGAAAATGTCGTTGAAACCGGCCGAAAACTTGGCCATATTACCGTAGCTGATGAAAATTTCATCTCACCAGAACAACTGAAAACCACTAAAGCTGATGAAGTATGTATTTTATGTACCGGATCACAAGGTGAACCTTTAGCGGCCCTATCAAGGATTGCCAATGGAACTCATCGTCATATTAAAGTTATTCCAGGTGATACCGTAGTCTTTTCATCAAGTCCAATTCCAGGTAACGCCATCAGCGTTAATAAGACCGTCAACAGTCTGACACGAGCTGGTGCTAATGTCTTGACTAGTTCCATCTTTTCAAGCCTACACACGACGGGGCACGCCTCACAAGAAGAGCAAAAATTAATGTTGCAGTTAATAAAACCAAAATATTTCATGCCAATGCATGGTGAATATAAAATGTTGAAACTCCATGCCAAATGGGCCTATGAAACTGGGGTTCCTTACGACAACACCTTTATCTTAGCTAATGGTGATGCGATTGTCTTAAGAAATAAGACTGTCTTTGCCAGTAATATAAGAATTCCAGCTGATGATATTTATGTAGATGGTAATGATTCTAGTGGTCTTTCCACTGCTGTCTTAAAAGATCGATAGATTCTAGCTGATAATGGCCTTGTAGCGGTAATTGTCTCAATTGATTCCCGTTACAATAAAATCTTAGTTCGACCTAGTATCGTCAGTCGTGGTTTTGTTTTCATTAAAGAAAGTAAAACTCTCTTAAAAGAAGCCGAGATTATTGTTTATGAAGCTCTTCGGAAACAAATGTCACAAAAGACAACTTTTGGAGAAATAAAGAATGCGATTAGAAGTAGTCTCGAACCTTACTTATACCAACAAACCCAACGAAATCCAATCGTGATACCAGTTATTCTAAATAGTAAAGAAGCTTTAAGCCAAATTAAAACGAAAAAAAATCCACAGTCCTAAGATTGTGGATTTTTAATAGATAAACTTATACTTTAATTTCCATCCAACTACCATTATGGAAACGACGATTACTAGTAATGCTTCGAAAGAGTTGATCTAAGAAATAACCCATCCAAGCACCTACGATACCAAAAGCTAAATTATAAGCAAAAATATAAGTTAAAACTGGTCGTATGAAAGCGACACTAACGATTGTCACAAAAGCCACAAATTTTAAGTCTCCAGCTCCCCTTAAGGAACCGATTGTAACAACCTGCATAATCTGCATCGAGATAACGACCGAGATTAAAGGCATGACGGTTTTACCAATCGCAATAATTTCCTGATCGCCATGGGTCAATAACCCCAAGATTTGAGATTGGAAGGTCCAAACAAAAATACTAATTAAAATCCCTGAAATCATCGCTACCCGTTGAAAAATCTTACTAAAGACAAAAGCTATATCACTGCGCTTTGAGCCGAGATTTCTTCCAACTAAAGCCGAGGAAGCAATCGAAATACCATTACCATATTGAAAAGTAATATTTAAAATAGTCATAAAGACAACGTGGGCGGCATAATCAGTAGTACCCAGTCCAGCAATCATTTTAATATAAGTAAACATCCCAAATCTAAAGAATACTTGTTCCAATAAAGAGTCTTTACTTAAATCGTAAATACTTTTAATAACTTTTAAGTCTAACTTCAAATCAGAAAGACGAAGATGGACAAAACCACCCTTTCTACTTATTGAAATGATAGCGATGGTAAAGCTTACCATATCTCCCATCATTGTCGCAAAAGCAGCCCCAAAAACACCCCATTTAGGGAAGATCCAAATCCCGTTAATTAATAAATAATTAAAAATAATATTAATTAAGTTAGCCGATAAATTTGTATACATCGAGATTTTAGTGTTACCAGCACCTCGTTGTGCTGAAGTCAAAGATAAACTAATACTATTAAAGAAGTTTCCAATCATAATCACTTTGAAATAAGTTACAGCTAAATCAATATAATCATGTTCTGCTCCCGCAAAAGCCATAATTTGTGGAGCAAAGAGAAATCCCAAAATTGATAAAATTGCCGCAAAGCTTAAACTAACAATTAAAGCATTAGCTAAAAAGCGATTAGCTTCCTCAGGCTTGTTTTCACCACGACGCCGAGCAATTAAAACTGTCACTGCGATATTTAAAGCTAAGATTGGTGCTAAGATAATAAATTTTGGTTGGGCAGTAATACCAGTTGCCGCAATAGCAGTCTGTCCAATTCCACTAACCATAACAGTATCAACCATCCCAACTAAACTAACTAAAACGGCCTCCACAGTTGAAGGCCAAGCATATTTATAGGCTGTTTGATAAATTTCCTTATTAGTGGGCAAATCACCTAAAACTCTTCGTTTTCCTAAGATGCTTTTGACATCAAAAAGATTTTTTACTAACACTATTTCACCCTCGTTTTCATAAAGATAATCATACCACAAATAAATCATGATAATCTAGCAATCTATATTTTACTAAGATTATTCACCAATGTGAGATACTCTTTACAACATATTTTGACTACTTCTTAATTAATGAATAATTTCACAAATTCATTTATTTACTGATTTAAAATTGATAGAGCTACTTTATTATGATATGATTATTTTAGAAATCTATCTCGTTTTCGACAAACTTATCATACTCAAATAACTACTTTTATTACATATTTTTAACTATGTAAAGATAAACCTTCGATATAAAAGGCAGGGATAATATAGTATTTTATTGCTATGTTTAATATAAAGTGTTTTTTCTCATGCTTAAAAAGAAAAGGAGGTTTGTTATGAAGAAAAGGTTTTCATGTGTATTATTTGTATTTGCGTTAATAATGAGTATGTCTTCAATGGTATTTGCTGAAGGCGAGAATAATGTAGAATTTAACCCTAGTGGTTTTACTGTTTTGGCAGTTCATCAAGAATATAAAGAAAGTGTTAAAGAGTATCCCATGACAATGACTTTAACTAACGATACTGATGAAGCTGTAACAATCACAGGAGACGAGAATAATCAATTAACAATTTTTGTAAAATCTAGTCCTCATCCGATGGCTCAAAAAGAAGCTTATGAATATGACCTATATGGAGGAGTAGCAGAAATTGTTGTTGAAGCAGGTGAGACAAAGGAAATTGTCGAAGTTCCGACTGGTTCTGCAATTAGTTGGAGAGCTTTTTTCCATCCTACAATGGTAAATGATATGGATGTTAAAATCAATATTAATGGAGAAACAAAAGTTTTTACGGGAATTGATTATGGAATTACCGGAATAATTTGGAATCCACTTTACATTGGACAAATTGTTTCTACTGATAATCAAGATGGAACTGTAACTTTAAAATTTGATTTAACAGCCTACCAAGAAGATCATGAGTTTTTTTGTGAAGGGAAATCTTGTTGGGTGGAATCACCAGTGCCAACACTAGTTGGGCCTAAAACAGGTTTGAAAAAATCTGAGTTTGGAGTTGTAAAAGACGGTCCAGAAGCCGGAGAAATTATTTATGCTAAAGAAAGTGCTGAAACACCAGGAGAATATGAAGTTATTTGGAGATATGAGCCTGGTACCTATGAAGAGCTTTATCTCAATACCGCAGCTGGCTCAGGAGATTTCTTTGTTTGTTATCTTCCAAAAGATGAAAATGGCGAGTATCGGATTGCCGAAAGTCATTTACGAAGATATCATTTTGCGGCTACCATTACACAGACAGATGATCCGGTAGTTATCGAACATGAAGATGCCACTTTAGAAACAGCTGGAGCTACTAATATTCCAAAGTTTGTCGAATTGTACTTTAAAGAAGTTAGCGATGACATCGATGAAAATACAATGAAAACATATGGAGAAAATGTTCAAGAGGCTGCCGGAAATAAAGAAATAGTTCATATCTATGATGTTGGCTTACTGCTTGACGGAGAAGAAATAACACCTAATGGTCCTGTTAAAATAACTATTCCATTAGATGCGAAAATGAAACAGTACGTTGATTTAAAAATTGTCTATATTTCTGATACAGGTAAAGTAACCGTGGTTGAAGTCTATGAAGTAACAGATACTCATATTTCATTTATTACTGATCACTTTAGTTACTATGCAGTTGTTGGTAGTCCAAGAGGTGGCGAAGGCCCTAAATTACCAATGACCGGTACAACAATGATTCAATCTCCATTACTTGGATTATTATTGTTAGGCTTAGGTAGCGTAATTTTGAAGAGAAAAAGATTTGAGCATTAAGGTTCATTCAATTAGCTCATAAAAATGTTTACGTAAATGAAATGAAAAGTTCCAAAGTTTAAATCTTTGGAACTTTTTAATTAGATGCTTATAACTTTAAAATATACTAATCAAAGTTTACAAAATAATCATTGTAAGACTTTTTATATTTAAATCGTCTAATTAAGTCAAATATTTTAATAATAAAGCCATTGTATTATGCAAAGCTTGATAATGAGTTCGTTCCATGCCATGACTAGCGTGGACTCCTGGACCAATTAGTGCTCCCTTCAGGTCATGTCCCGCTCTTAAAGCGGCACTAACATCTGAGCCATAGAAAGGATAAATATCAACCGCATAAGATAAATCCGATTGTTTTGCATAATTAATTAGCTCAGTTGTCAAATGATAATCATATGGTCCACTACTATCTTTAACACAAATTGAAACACTTTCTTCATTACCGGCTAAATCTAATCCAATACATCCCATATCAATCGCGATTAATTCACTAATACCTTGATCAATACTGGAACCACCATGCCCTACTTCTTCATATGTTGAAATAATAATTTTAGTTTGGAATTTTGTGGTAAGATTTTTATCTTTTAAATACTTTAGTAAACCAAATATTAAAGCGACACTAATTTTATCATCTAAGAATCGAGATTTAATATAACCACTTTCACTAATCATAGTTTTTGGGTCTAAGGCGATAATGTCACCATGATTGATACCTAAAGCTAAAACATCAGCTTTATTTTTAACTACTTCATCAAGTCGAACTTCAAGATTATCTTCACTAGCTAAATTCTTCTGACTATCCGGATAAACATGAACACTCGGTGTTTTTGATAAAATCGTTCCACTATAAGTTTTATCCTGACGAGTAATTACTTGACAATATTCACCATCGTAAGTTGATAAAAGTGGTCCTCCAATTTTACTAACTGCTAAATAACCATTATCTTTAATTGAACGGACCATTAATCCTAAAGTGTCAATATGGGCAGTTAAGCCCACCGTCTTACTTCGATCTTTTCCTGAAAGATGAATTGTTAAGTTTCCTTTTTGACTAATTGTGGTTTGATATCCAAGCTCTAAAGCAAGACGTTCTACTTCTTTAATAGCTTTAAAACAATAGCCGGTTGGACTAGGAATTTCTAAAAGTTTTGTCGCAACCTTTAATATATAATCTTTATCAAACATTAACTCGTCCTCCCTGTAAGACCACTTGGTCAACCCCATCAGTTTCCTTAGTTTGTACATAAACTCGTTCTCTTATTGAAGTTGGAATATTTTTCCCAACATAATCAGCTCGCAAAGGTAATTCTCGATGACCCCGATCAATTAAAACTGCTAGTTGGATTTGGGCCGGTCGTCCATGAGCGATGATTCCTTCCATCGCAGCTCGGACCGTTCTTCCTTTAAATAAAACGTCATCAATGATAATAACTATTTTACCTTTAAAGTCTTCTTTAATTTCTGGTTTGGCAACTTTCTTTAATTCATCATCCCGCCAGTAACTAACATCTAGTCCTACAGTTGGAATAATAACATTTTCAATTTGTTTTAAGTTTTCTGAGACACGATTGGCTAAATCAATTCCTCTGGTATAAAGGCCCACCAAAACCAGATTATTTGTTCCTTTGTTTTTTTCAATAATCTCATGGGTAATCCTTTTTAAAGAACGAGCCATCGCTAATTCATCCATTAATATTTTCATTTTCTCACCAAAATAATTATAACATCTTTTCTATTTTAAATAACAGTCGGATATTGAAATATGCCTTTTACTATGGTATTATATCTTAGGCTTTAGGGGTATCGTACAATGGTAGTACGCCGGTCTCCAAAACCGTAGATGCGGGTTCGATTCCTGCTACCCCTGCCAGAATAAATTACTAACTTAATAGTTAGTTTTTTTTATTTAGATAACAATTATTAATATCTCTTATATTTCTTTATCCTTTTCTTGTGAATATTGTAATTTTTACTAATATCTCTTATAATTTAGATAACGACACCGTCAAAACTAAATAGAGCACGAAAGGAATAAATTTTTTGTGCTAAACTGAGTCCCTTTCAACTTGAGTCATTAAATACAAATTATGAAAGGAGGAACTAGCTGCTCAATATCAAGTTTCAGTTTAAGTATTTTATTTAGTTTTGTCTCAATTTTGGGTAAATACTATTTATATTGAAAGTATCATGAAAAAAATCATAATTGTTTTTCATGAAACTTTCAAAAGTTATTAGACTTCATAATTCTAGTAACTATCTTAATTAAGTAATTTGAAACAAAAATTGAAAGGAAGTAGATAATATGAAATCTAAAATTAGCCGCTTAATTTTAGTTTTGAGCTTATTTTCCTTAGTTTTAAATGGATGTCAAAAAACCGCAAAATACAATGTAAACTTTGAGACTGACGGTGGTACTATTATAGAAACAATTAGTATTAAAAAGGGAGAAAAAATTCCCCTACCCGAAGATCCAATCAAAGAAGATTATCTCTTTGTCCAGTGGCTCTTAGATGAAGAACCATTTGATCCAGAAATCATCATTGAGGAAGATGTTACTTTATTTGCTGAGTGGGAGGTTGATCCCGCCACAATAAAAGAAACCTTTAAAGTTACATTCAAATTGAAAAACGGTGAAGCTGATATCATTAAAACTGTGGAAGAAAATGAAACTGTTACTCCACCAAGCAATCCAACCAGAAGTGGTTATAAGTTCGTTGGTTGGTATCTAGGTGGAAATGTCTTTGATTTTAGTACCGAAATCACAAAAGATATTACAGTCGAAGCTTTGTGGGAATCTACTAGTACCACAACAACCGATCCTGTGAAAGAAATAAAAATTATTCATAAAGGACTCCATTATGATATTGCTTCTAGTTATGGTATTGATGCAGTAAAAGCCATTAAATATACCTTCCATATTGTAAAAGGAACAGAATACAAAAAGATTAATTGGAGCGTAGTTGGTGGTGAGTCTAATCGACCTTTTGCTTTAGGTGATGATTGTAAAGCTGGCGATGAAGTTTGTACGATTCATGCTAAAAAAGGTGACTTTGCCGCCGATACCTATACCTTAAAAGTGTCTTTAGATACTACTGATGGTAAAGTTGAAAAAACTGCGGAATTTTCCGTTGATCAAGAATTTGAATTAGGTTTTGGTTCTCCAACCCAAAAATTAAAAGGTACCATTATGGTTGATTTGAAAGTGTCATCATCCTTTGAACTTTTTCCATATCGAAATCAAGTCAAGAAATTTGTGATGAATAATAACTATGATGATACTAATTTATTCAAATTTTATGAGAAGGTTGGCGCTGATGGAAGATTCTATTATGAAATTGTTTGCTTAGCAGGAGCTGAAAATAAAGAATATACTCTAAATTTTAGAACTCCTTCTTATCAAAGTGCCCAAGCTATAGTTAAATGTTATAAATAATTTTAAATTATTACTAGCTTATTATGTTAGTCTCAGTTTCTTACTGAGACTTTTTATTTGATTCAATAATCCAATCATAAAAGAAAATCCCTTTACCAATTACTGATAAAGGAATTTCTTACTCTAGTTGAAACGGTTAATTAATTGTTTTAAATTAACTTTTCATCAATTGTAATTTCTTCTTGTTTTTCAATATCCCAAATTATTACGCCAAAGTTACGTTTACGGAATTGAGCTAGATATTCAGCGATATCTTGCTCGATGTTAGAAATCTTAGAAGAAGGATCAACATCGTCAGTTTTTCTAAAACTACTATAATAGCGCTTTGCATGAACAGATTGGGTTGCTGTAATAATCAAATTCAATTCATAATTCGACATGCTTTTTAGTAAAGCCATTCTTTGTTGACGTCGCGACTCAGTGCCATTACTAAATCTGATTGTTTCAAATTCTAATACTCTTTTCATTCTTTGCTCCTTTCTAACATCTCATAAAAAAACACCCAAGATAACCTAGGTGTCAAAAAGTTATCTTATCGATCTAGCTTTACCACCTAATCTAATAGGTTGGTGTGACTTCATTGGGCTAGTCCCTCCATCACTCTTTATAAGATGTTATTATGATTATAACTACTTTTTGAATTTAATTCAATTTAAGCAAAATAAGCTTCACTTATTTCCTCGGTAATAATTAGGCTAAAATTTGTTCCAAGATGACTGCCACCCCGTCTTCTTGATTACTTAAGGCAATCATATCAGCTTGGGCTTTAACGGTGTCCATCGCATTTGCCATAGCGACACCAGTACCAGCGACTTGAAGCATCGGAATATCATATTCACTATCTCCGAAAGCAATAATCTCATCAAGTTTAATGCCTTCCTT
>CAYUXU010000030.1:0-9876 GCA_964449005.1 uncultured Erysipelotrichaceae bacterium
AGAATCCTTACAAGCCAACATTTAATATAAAGTCCGGGTTTCCGGGTTCACATCAAATTCCCGATTTTTTTATTGCGCTAAGGTTAAGATCTCTTGGAGACTTTCATCTAAACTAGCAACTAGTCGTACTTGATTATTTTCAACTAAGTAAATTTTATCATAAGATGACAAGGTTTCTTGAAATACGACATGGCTAACATTAACAATCGTCTTATCAAATTCTAGTAAGTTTTTCTCGATATCTAAAGCGGTCTTCCGATCTAAATTAGCGAAAATCTCATCACATAAAATAATTGAAGTATTTAATACGAGTGCTCGAGCTAGTAGTATTCTTGCTTTTTGACCACCAGAAAGATTGGCCCCATTATTATATAAGACCCGATCAAGTGGTAATTCGCTTAATCCAACTTGTTTTAAAGTATCCTTAACAGTAGCTTTATTAATATCTTTAAACAAAGTTATATTTTCGTAGATGGTAGCGTTAAAGATAAAACCAATTTGATCAATCGTACTAAATAAACTGTAATAATCAAAAGGTTTAATTTGATAAATATCAATCTCGTTACAAAGTACTTCACCTGATTTTGGGATTAAAGTTTGCCGAATTGTTTTCAGAATTGTCGATTTACCGGCTCCTGATTTGCCAAAGATTAAGACTTTCTCATTTTTATTTATCTTTAAATTTACCGCTTCTAAAATGGCTTTTTCATCTTCAGGATAACCTAAATCACAATTATCAAAATCTAAATTATTAAAAGTCGTCAACTTTTGATCTCGTTTTAATTCTGGCCTTTTTAAATTTGCATTAAATTCATCTAATAAAACCATAACACCTTTCATTTCAGCGAAGATACTTGAGAATTCTTGTAAAGGCCAAATAATATTTCCAAAACTGGCGGTAATTACAATAATACTACCAAGACTAATATTGTTAGCTTTAGCAACTAAAATACCACCAATCAGTAATGTAAAAATAACTATGACTTGAAATAAGTTAGTGATGGTATTACTTTGGGTCGTTTTAATATCCAGTTTGTAATTATCATCTTGAACTTGTTTCGCAACTTTTGAGAACTCTCGAATCTTTTCCTTTTCAAGTTGATGATATTTAATGATTTCAAAACCTGTTAAATTTTCTTCGACGAATTTAGTATAGTGAGCTAAAGATTTAGATTTAACCTTCTCAGAGTCTTGAATTGGTTTATTGATTAAACTTGTAACAGCCAAAAACAATCCAAGCAATATAGCTGCGACAATTACTAACCGCCAATTAATTAGGGCTACTAAGGTAACAGAAACTAAAAACTGTAAAGCAAGCTCTAAGATAAATAAAAGGTTACTCAAGAATTTCTTTTCATAATTGTCAAAGTCATTAGTTAAGTTAGAACGATAAGTGACACTTTTTTCTTTTTGAAGTTGGGTAATATCTTGCTTTAGGAGTCGACTTAAATATTGTGATTTTAGTAAGACGAGACTTTCTTGGAGATATTTTGCTTTGATGAAGGCCAAGACACTTGTGAAAAGAAAGCTAACCAATAAAAGAATAAAAGAGATTTTGGTATAATCTAACATTTTTTCAATTTCTTGACTAATAGCATAGTCAGTAATATATCTTAAGAAATAGGTGATTATTCCCATAATAATTACTTGGATAGCTAGGATCACGGTGGTCAAGAAAAGCCATTTTTTATTTCCGTATTTATATTGTTTCATAGATTTGTCCTGTCTCTTCAAAGCTAATTACTTTATTAAAGTATTTTTTTAAATAATTGTGATGATGATGAGAAACACAGAAAATTGTCTTATCAAGTTTTACTAAGGCTTGATAAACTTGTTTAGCGCTATAGTCATCTAAACTAGCAGCTGGCTCATCAACCAATAAGATTTCTTTGTCGGCATATAGTTCACGAGCAATTGAAATAAGCTGTCTCTGGCCTCCTGAAACATTAGTGCCATTATTGGTTAAAAGATGATTTGCTTGGTTTTCTAAAGTATTTATCCAATCAAAGATTTTTAATTGTTTTAAAATATTATTAAATTTCTCTTCATCATAGGCTTGATTTAAGATGATATTATCTTTAATACTGGCTTCAAAAAGGAAATGGTTTTGTCTGATATATCCAATCTTTTGATATAAACTGATCGGATCAATTTCTTTTAAGCTTTGCTTATCAAAGAAAATTTCTCCTTGGTAATCATTAAGAGTTTTAGTTAAGATATTTAATAGGGTTGTTTTACCACTACCGGAGTCACCAATTATTAAGACTTTGTCTAAAGGATTAATTTCTAAGGATAAGTTTGAAATAATATTTTGATTTTGATAGTTGAAAGTTAAATTTTTAATCGTCAATTTATCATGATAATTAAATTGTAAAGTTGCATCTAAAACTTGTGGTGCTTCAGTAATTTTCAAATAAACTTGATTAGCAACTTTAATTCGATTAATAAAACTAAACCCACTAATCATTGACCAAATGAGTTGTCCTACTAAATTAAATATAATAATTAATTCAGTTAAAGATAATTTTTGATTAACATATAAATAGGTGGCATAAATATAGGTTAGGATTTGAATTGAAGATGCCAACCAATTATTTAGATTATGTTGAAACTCTTTTAATTTAAATGAGCCTTGTTTAATTTGTTCTAAGACAGCAATCATAGCACTAAAATTTTGTTTAAAATAGGCTTGAACATGATATAAAGAAATAATTTCTAAGCCATTTAAATTATTTGTTAAGTTTTGATTATAATCAACGTTAGCTTCTAAGATTTTAGTTTGTTGCTTTTGTAAAGGTTTTTCAAAGATTTTGGTAATAATAAATAATAATAAAGCAGTGACAAAAGTAATAATGGCAACTAATGGTGCTAAATATACTAAGATTAAAATTCCCACTAAGAAGGAACCAAAGGCAAAAACAATATTCAATAATGAGAGAAAGAAATCACTTTCAAATAAATTAATGTCTGACACTAAGTTTGCGAAGTAATTTTCATAAGTTTTCTCTTTATAGCTAGCGATATCAAGATTAATGATTTTTAAGAAAGCTTGAATTCTCACCTTATAAAGGACTTCGCGCATAAAACCAATTCTTAAAAGACGAGAAATCGTTTGTAAGATAACAGGCGTTAAAGCAAAAGTGGCAGCTAAAAGAATTTTAACTTGGATTTGTTTTGGTTCTGATTCCTCAATGATACTAAAAGCATTTGCTAAAGCCAGAGTGCTAAAAATGCCCGTGGCAATCGTTAAAAAAGCTCCAAAAAGATAGAGGGCAAATTTAGTTTTAGATTCGAGTAATAATTTTAATAATTTCATATAAATCCTTTTCTAATCGTTTGACAACTAGATTTACCCTAACAAATTATATTTTTAAAGCCAAGTTAATTTGACTAAGTGGTTAAATATCGTTAGTAAGGCGTTAATTTTTAAATCAGGTAGTTAAAAATAGCTCCTGATAAACTTTTTCATTAAAGCCAGAGATGACCTGATTATTAATAATTAAAAAGGGTCTTTTAATTAAATAACCGGAGCTAGCTAAAAGTTCGATTTGTTCTGTTCTTGATAGTTTGCTTAATCGTTCCTTTAAATTGAGTTCCCGATAAAGTTTTCCAGAAGTATTGAAAAGCTTTCTTAAAGGCAAATCATAATCTTTTAACCAGTTTTCTAATTCAGCTTTACTGGGTGGCTCTTTTATTAAATCTCTTTCATCGTAGGCAATATTATTTTGATTTAAAAATTTTTTTGCTTTTTGGCAAGTACTGCACTTTTCATAACATAGAAATAATGGTTTCATAATAACTCCTTTGTTTTAGGATAACATGTTTTTTTCTTTAATACTATATTGGTGAAGGTATGGAATGTCCAAGATGTGGTAATCAAGATCAACGTTATTTTTATTTAGGAAGCAAAGGTTATTATTGTCGTAAGTGTGTTAGTTATCAGCGTTTTTTAATTAATGAACCCGTTCCCTATTATTTACCTTATCATAGCGAAAATGATAATGATTACTATTTAACATTTCAATTAACAAAACCGCAAGAAGTAGCTATTAATCAAATAGCAACAATTGCTAAGAATAGTAATTTAGTTGTTTATGCTGCTTGTGGAGCTGGAAAGACTGAAATGATGTTTCCGATAATTAAAAATTATTTGAATAGTAAGAAACGAGTGGGTTTTGCCATAGCCAGGCGTCAAGTTGTTTTAGAATTATCTGAACGTTTTAATAAAGCTTTTCCCAATTTAAAAATTGTCAAAGTTTGTCAAGGTTATACCAAAGATACTTTTGGGGATTTGATTATTTGTACGACACATCAACTATTTCGTTATTATCAATATTTTGATTTATTAATAATTGATGAACCAGACGCTTTTCCTTTTAAAGGCGATGATATTTTACATAACATTGCCAAAAGTAGTTGTAAAGAGCGGATGATTTATTTAACTGCCACACCAGAAGGTGAACTTTTGAAATTACCTCAAGTGAAATTATTTCAAAGACCTCATCAACAGCCACTGCCTTATCCAAAAGTTGTGGTGGCTCCAAAACTTATTTTACTTTCTAAATTATCAAAATTTTTAAGAATTTCTCAAAAAGCTTTAATCTTTCTGCCCACTATTAACTTAGTAAAATTTTATAGTAAATTGTTTGGTTGGCCTGGTCTTCACTCACAAAGTTCTCAGAAAGAAGCTATCATCGATGAATTTAGCAAACAGAAACAAGGCTTTTTATTTTGTACTTCAATTTTAGAAAGAGGCGTGACATTCCCCAAAATTGATGTTTGTGTATTATACGCTGATCATATCGTTTTTGATTTAGCAGCATTAATTCAGATTGCTGGGCGGGTAGGTCGTGATCCAAGTTATCCTAACGGTCAGGTTTTATTTTTAGCGCTTAAGAAAACTTTTAAGGTAGAGCAATGTCTTCAACAAATAAATTTCATGAATGCTTAATTTGTTTCAAACCACTTTTAAATGAGGCACCGCTTTTGGCTCAGTTTTTTTATCAAGATGTGATTTGTTTTAAGTGTCGTAGTCAATTAACTATTAAAGCTAAGCGAATCAAGCTCCATGGTTATCAGGTTACTACTTACTATCAATTTAATAGTTTTTTTCAAAGTTGTTTCTATCGTTATAAATACTTTTATGATGAAGCCTTAAGTGAAGTCTTTCTTGGTTCAATTTATCAAAGAATGCTAAAAGATTATCGTGATTATTTAATTATTTATTTTCCAGAAGCAAATAGCTACTTTCATAAAGCGGGTTTTCAACCACTTAGTTTAATTTTAAAGCCGATTGGATTACCACTAATTTCAGTATTTGATTTAGTGGAGCCAGTTGATATGGGAAATAAACAAAGTTTCAAATTACGAAAAAATCAAAAATTAGTCTATCAAAATAAACAGCTATTATTAGTAACTGATTTAATTTCTGAAAGAGGTGATATTTTTTTAGTGGCAGATTTATTGGCGCCACATGTTAAAGTAATCAAAGTTCTTGGTTTAGCTTTAAAAAGTGAAATTGATTTAAGTATTATTTAAGTTATAATTAACTTGTAGAAAGGTATTTTGTTATGGTAGGGATTGTTAAAAAATTTAATCAAGATAAAGGTTTTGGATTTATTCAAATTGAAGGTGAGAAAGATGTTTTCTTTCACTATTCACAATTAGTAATGGAAGGATTTAAAACTATTGAAGAGGGACAAGAAGTAGAATTTGATTTAATTGAAAGTGAGCGTGGCTTACAGGCAAATAATATTATTCGACTTTAAAAAAAAGGTAGATTTACCTTTTTTCTTTAATTCATTAAGAATGTTTCTACCATGTTATAATATTTGATGGAGGAAGATTATGTTTGGTTCATTAAAAAATATTTTTAATCTCGATTCAAAACGACTTAAAGAAATTGAAAAAGTTGCTCATCAAGTTGATGCTTTAAGTCAAGAGATGGCAAACTTAACTGATCAAGAATTAAAAAATAAAACAGAAGAATTTAAAAATAGACATAAAAACGGTGAGACGCTCGATGATCTTTTAGTGGAAGCTTTTGCGGTAGCACGCGAAGCCGCCCAAAGGGTGATTGGAGAGTATCCGTATTTTGTTCAGATTATGGGTGGAGTCGTCTTACACCAAGGTGATATCGCCGAAATGAAAACGGGAGAAGGAAAGACTTTGACTTCCGTTTTACCAGTATATTTAAATGCCTTATCAGGTAATGGCGTCCATATTGTAACGGTTAACGAATATTTGGCGGAACGGGATGCTAACTGGATGGGCCAGATTCATGAATTTTTAGGGTTAACAGTAGGCTTAAATTTAAGAAGATTAGCGCCAGTTAGTAAGCGGGTGGCTTATCTTTGTGATATTACTTATACTACAAACTCTGAATTAGGTTTTGACTATCTCCGTGACAATATGGTCACTGAAATTGAAAACCGGGTTTTAAGAGAACTTAATTTTGCTTTAGTCGATGAAGTGGACTCGATTTTAATTGATGAATCTAGAACACCATTAATTATTTCTGGTGGTGAGAAACAAACCGCTAATTTATATATTCAAGTCGATCGTTTTGTGAAAAGACTGCAATCAAATGATGATTATGAAGTTGACGTTAAAAGTAAATCAGTCCACTTGACAGAATCAGGCGTGGCGAAAGCTGAACAAACTTTTAAAGTAAATAATTTATATGATTTACAACATACCAACCTCGTGCACCATATTAATATGGGGCTGAAGGCTAATTATATTATGAGTAATGATGTTGAGTATGTGGTTAAAGATCGAACAATCGTCATTGTCGACCAATTTACCGGAAGGCTGATGGAAGGTCGAGCTTATTCTGATGGTTTGCATCAAGCAATTGAAGCAAAAGAAGGAGTTCCGATTAAAGAAGAAACTGTGACTTTAGCTACTATTACTTATCAAAACTTTTTCCGTTTATATTCTAAACTAGCCGGAATGACTGGAACTGCAAAAACCGAAGAAGAAGAATTTTTATCAATTTATAATATGCGGGTTTTAGAGATACCAACTAATCGTCCAGTCATTAGAAATGATCAGACGGATTTAGTTTATGCGACAAAAAAGGCAAAATATGAAGCTTTAATTAATAAAGTAATTGAATGTCACCAAAGACGCCAACCAGTTTTAGTTGGAACAATCTCGGTGGAAGTTAGTGAATTAATTAGTAAAATGTTAAATCAAAGAAAAATTCGTCACCAGGTTTTAAACGCTAAAAACCATGGTCGTGAAGCGGATATTATTGCTCGTGCCGGTTTACAAGGATCGGTTACAATTGCCACTAACATGGCAGGACGGGGAACTGATATTAAACTTGGCGAAGGTGTTCGCGAACTAGGTGGCTTGGCCGTTTTAGGTAGCGAGCGTCATGAATCACGCCGAATTGATAATCAGTTACGTGGTCGTTCAGGACGTCAAGGTGACCCTGGTTTCTCTTTGTTCTTTGTTTCTTTTGAAGATGATTTAATGGTACGTTATGGTAGTGATCGTTATCAAAACGTAATTGCGGCAATGGGTGATGAAGTTATTGAATCAAAAACTTTCACTAAATTAATCGGAACAGCTCAAAAGCGGGTTGAAGGGGTTAACTTTGACATTAGAAAATCTTTATTAGAGTATGACGATGTCTTAAGGCAACAACGCGAAATTATTTATGAACAAAGAAACTATGTTTTAGAAAATGCAGATGTGCAATCTTTAGTGAAAGATATGTTTGACAAGGTCATCGCTAATACCGTAATTACTAGTGAAAATGGTACCGATCACCTTAATAACCTAAGTAAATCTTTAGAAATTTTAGGATTTATTACCCCAGATTTAAAAGAAAACCAATTAGCTAAAGTTGCTAGTGAAGATTTAGTGAGTTACTCTCAAGAGGCGGGGTGGAATTTTTACCAAGCTAAAATGAAAGATATTCGGGAGAACTTCCCTTCCGTTGAAAAGGTCATGGTTTTAAGAGTAGTTGACCGGGCTTGGATTGATCATATTGATACTATGAGTAAATTAAGAGATGGAATCCATTTACGTTCTTATGCTCAAACCAATCCTCTTCAAGCTTATATTGCGGAAGGTTATGAATTGTTTGAGGAAATGTTAGAACGAATTAATGTCGAAGTTGTTCAGTTTGGTTTACGAGTCCAAGTCAGGTATGAGAGGTAATTATGGAATTATTTGAAATTAAAAATAGTTTGACTAACCTAGCGACAAGATTAAACCAACTACGAGGTTCGCTTTGACTTAGATCATAAAGTAACTTTAGTTAATGAGTATGAAACGAAGATGTTAGCAGCTGATTTTTGGTCTGACCAAATTTCAGCGCGCAAATTAATTGATAAATTAAATTTTGAAAGAAAAATATTAACTGATTTTTCTAATTTAGAAAAGGAATTAAAAGCGTTACAAGAAACTTTTGACATGGTTAAAGATTTATTTGACCCAGAGTTGTTCAATTTGTTTGAGGTTGATTTTCTAGACTATCAAAAGAAGTTTCATGAGTTTGAAGTTTATGTTTTATTAACGGAACCTTATGATAATCATAATGCGATTTTAGAATTACATCCGGGAGCTGGTGGGACTGAAAGTCAAGACTGGGCTTCAATATTATTTCGGATGTATTTAAGATGGGCTGAATTAAATAAAATTAAAACAACAGTTTTGGACTATCAAAGTGGTGATGAAGCTGGAATCAAATCAGCTACAATCTTATTTGAAGGCAAATTAGCTTATGGTTATTTAAAAGCTGAAAAAGGTGTTCATCGTTTAGTTCGCATCTCGCCTTTTGATGCTTCAGGTCGGCGTCACACTTCCTTTTGTTCGGTAGATATTATGCCAGAATTTGATGAAGCTAATAAAATAGAAATTTTAGAGAGTGATTTAATTATGGAAACTCACCGGGCTAGTGGGGCGGGAGGACAACATGTTAATAAGACTGATTCAGCTGTCCGTTTAATTCATAAACCAACTGGTTTAGTCGCTAATTGTCAAACCGAGCGTTCCCAACATGCCAATCGTGAGCGAGCTTTAATCATGCTGAAATCAAAAATCTTTCAAAAAGAATTAGAAGAGAAACAAGCGAAACTGGCTGATATTAAAGGAGAACAAAAAGCAATTGAATGGGGTTCGCAAATTAGATCGTATGTCTTTGCACCTTATACTTTAGTAAAAGATCATCGGACAAATTTTGAGACTAATAATGTCGAGAAAGTACTCGATGGTGATATCGACGATTTCATTTATGAATACTTAAAACAATCAATTGCTAGTGGTGATAAAAATGTTTAAACGACATTATTATATTTTTGAAGTGCTTCAAATTCTCTTGGGCTCTTTAATTTTAGCGGCCAGTGCAGTATTCTTTACGATTCCCTTTGAAATCGTTACTGGTGGGGTAGCTGGCTTAGCGGTTGCTTTACATCCTATTATTCATATCGAACACGAAATTATTATCGTAGTGACGATGATCATAACATTTATCTTCGGTTTAATGGTATTAGGAAAGAAGTTTGCCTTAAAATCGCTTTTAAGTACGATTGCTTTTCCACTTTTTATGTATGGACTTGAGTGTCTTAATTTACCAGTCTTAAATATTGATCAATTTCTGGCTAGTTTTTATGGTGGTATTTTAATGGGGATTGGCGTGGGATTAGTCTTTCGAGTTAACGCAAGTACCGGAGGTTTTGATATTCCACCATTAATCTTACATAAATATTTCAACATTCCTTTAGCGCGTCTGGTCTTAATTGTCGATAGTTTAGTAATTGGTATAGGAATTTTAGCCCATGGTATTGAAGCATTTTTAATTGGCTTTGTGGCAGTCTTAGCTGCTTCAGTTACAATTGATAAAGTTTTAATGTTAGGTGG
>CAYUXU010000031.1:0-2028 GCA_964449005.1 uncultured Erysipelotrichaceae bacterium
TAAAACCCGTATGATTTTTAATTAAAATATCATAGGGGTTTGTCTACAGTCTGAAGAGACATCTCAAGTAAGATGTCTCTTTTCTTATTGTCTGGTTTTGGCAAGATTTTCTAGTGATTGAATCATGCGCTTTTTACATACGTCGCTAACCACACATCCTAAAGATATGGTTGGTTTTGTGGCTCCATGGAAGTCAGTACCGTAAGTCATTAAATAACCATGTTTTAAAGCATAAGATTTATAAAACTCTTGTTGCTTCGCTGAGTGGTAACTACTATAAACTTCAATACCATCTAATCCTTCGGCCATAACTTGATCTAAGAAATCTTCATCTTCAAAAACCATAATACTGGGGTGTGCTAAAACTGTTACACCACCATTATCCTTAACGATATTAATAGCATCTTTTAAAGACAAATATTTAATTGGTACATAAAGTGGTTTGCCACTTGAACAATAATCCCAGTAGAAATTAACTTGGGGGTTGTTACCACGACTTCCGTTTGGTCGATAAGGCTCTAAGATTTCGTTACCATCATTTTCTGGTGAATCTAATAATACTTCAGCCACCATTTCCCCGGTAATAATACCATGGATGGCCTTTTTCATAATTGCTGCCTCATCAACATAAACATCTAATTGTTTTAATAAGGCAAGTTTTAATTCAGTAGCTTGTTGCTCTTGTTTTAAAATATCAGCCTCAATTTCTTGAAAAATGGGTTTCTTATGATCAAAATAATAACCTAAGATTTGAAGGTTACGACCATTTAACTGGCAATCAATTTCAATCCCAGTAATAACTTTCAAGTTTGTGTTTTTAGTTGCGGTAATAGCTTCATCAATACCAGCGACAGTATTATGATCAGCTAAAGCCACATATTCTAATTCATTTTTTAAAGACATTTCAATTAGTTCAGTTGGAGTAAACTGTCCATCTAAACTATAATTACTATGTATATGTAAATCGATATTAATCATCTCTCCACCTCTGCTTCTAGTATAACTAAGGACGTCTTAGTTCGCAAATCATTTACCTATTTACCTTAGATTAAAAAAGCAAATTATTTCGATATTTCTCATAAAGAAATGAATTAATAGTTAATTAATGTTAGAATGTATTAGGACAAATAATTAAGGAGGTATCTATGTCTTTAGTTTCAGCGAAAATGATGTTAGAGCATGCTCGGGATAATCATTATGGAGTTGCAGCCATTAACATCAATAACTTGGAATGGACAAAGTTAGTGCTTGAAGTAGCACAAGAAAAAAATTCACCGATGTTGCTCGGAGTTTCTGAGGGAGCTGTCAAATATATGGGTGGTTTCAATGTTGTGGTACAAATGGTACGTGGTTTAGTTCAGGATTTAAATATCACGGTACCAGTCGCATTGCATTTAGATCATGGTTCATTCGATGGTGCAAAAAAGGCAATTGCCGCTGGCTTTACAAGTGTTATGTATGATGGTTCACATTTGCCATTGGAAGAAAACTTAGCCAAGACGCGTGAGATTGTTAAATTAGCTCACGAAAAAGGTGTTTCTGTCGAAGCAGAAGTTGGATCAATTGGTGGTGAAGAAGATGGGGTAGTAGGACTAGGAGAATTAGCTGATCCAGTTGAATGTCAAATGTTGGCTGACACTGGAATTGATTTTCTAGCTGCTGGAATCGGCAATATTCATGGGGTTTATCCTGATAACTGGCAAGGTTTAGATTTTGAACTTCTAGCTGAGGTTCAAAAAGCTTCTAACAACTTACCATTAGTATTACATGGTGGAACGGGTATTCCTGAAGACCAAGTCTTGAAAGCTATTAGTTTAGGTGTAGCTAAGATTAATGTTAATACTGAATTGCAAATTGCTTTTGCAGCCGGAACCAGAGAATATATTGAGGCTGGATTAGATCAAGTTGGAAAAGGATTTGATCCAAGAAAACTACTAAAACCAGGTAGTGATAAAGCTAAAGAAGTTGTTGCAACTAAAATCGAAATGTTTGGTAGTGACAATAAAGCTGCTTCAATGTAAATTGTTT
>CAYUXU010000031.1:2128-9753 GCA_964449005.1 uncultured Erysipelotrichaceae bacterium
ATTGTTTTAGGAGGGCTATATTATGAGCAATAAAAACAAAAAGCGATTAGGTATTTTATTATTAATTTTCGGATTTATTTTATCAGGAATTTCTTTTGCGTACTGGACACAAGCAGTTATTAATCCTGCCGAGCAAACTGTAGAAGGAATCATTTTAATTGGAACTGGTAAAAGTGCGACAACTACTGTTGCTTTGTCAAAAGTTTTAGATGGTGACGAAGTATTAGTTCCAACCGGTAAAGTAAGTTTAAGTGATGTACCAAGTGGAAAAACTGCTGTAGATGAAATTAAATTTACAGTATCAGTGGTTTGGACTAGCGATGAAACTAATGTTGCTGCTGGTACACCAGGTACATTAGATCTTGTTTTAACTAATAAAAGCATTGGTGGTTCAAGTGACAGTACTGTTAACGGACACGCTGTAGTAGCGTTTACTGGATCTAACTTAGCAATTGTTGCTGATGGTGACGTAGTTGAAGTAGAAGTAACTGTAACATTAAATGAACCAGTTGATAAGACAAATTACGATGCTATCGCAAATAAAGATATCGAATTATTATTTACAGCTACTGTAACTACTAATTAATTTATAAATAAGGTCGAAAGATTTGATGAATAAGAAATATTTTCGACAAGTACAAATAGTCTTGATTTTTCTCACATCTCTGCTGGTAATTCCATCAACGCTAAGTTATTGGAATTCAACTAGTGGAGATGTTAAAAATATTTCTCTACATATTCAGATTGGAGAATGGATTATAGAACAAAGTAGTGATAAACCAATTGGTTCATTATTTTTTGATGAATATGAAGCTGGAAATAATAATCAATGGCAAGTTATTTATTTTGAAGAACATGATTTATTAGTGCTTGTGACAAAAAATTGGGTTTTCCCAGCAGAGATTTTAACATCTGGCATAAATTATCAGATTTCTTTTGGCTTGACTTGGCTTCCTTACCGCTCTAATCCTGCAAAGTATGCGATTGGAGCTGTAGTAAAACATCAGGGAGATTATTATCGGGTTAGCTCTGGGGATGCTTGGAGTAATGATGTACCAGGCGTGTCTCCGGTATGGGAACCTTTAAACTTAAGTACGCTGGCATATGATAGTTCAAATACTTACGTCTTACATGATGTGGTTACTTATAATGGCCATATTTATCAAATTATTAGTAACTCCCATGTTGCAGCAGCCAATAGTAATGCGCCCGGAATAACTTCTCATTCTTGGCAACAACTTGATGGGTTTTATTCAGCGACTAATGTCTATCAAACTAACGATATCGTAGTATATCAAAATAGAATTTATCGTTCTTTATTAGATGATAATCTCGCAACACCGAGTGATTTAAGTAATACAAGTAAATGGGTAAGATATGTCGATGCAGACGGAAACTAAGAAAAATAAAAATAAAAAAGAGTCACCTTTAGCGTTAATTTTCTTAATAATTGCTTTACTCTTTTTCCTAATTTCAGTTTTACCAGATCAAATGATTATGAAGTACGTTGGAATTAAACCTTACGTAATTGCTTCTAATAGTATGAAGGGAAAACTAGAGGTTGGTGATGTCGTTATTGTAAAAAGAACGGCAGTTAAAGATCTTAAGACTTGGGATATTATTACCTTTTATCGTGAGACAACAGAAGGTAAAAAAGTCTTAGTTACTCATTATTTAGCGGATGTTGTTAAAAATGGTGATGATGTTATTTTAAAAACGAAAAGTAATATTGCTACTGCTTGGGATAATTGGGATGTCACTGAATCTGATTTAGTAGGTAAAACAGTTTTACGAATTCCTTATTTAGGACAGGCAGCTTTAGCTTTGCGTAATCCTTTATTATTGATTAATGCGATAGTTATTGTGGTATTGATGTATGCTGGTTTTAGCTTAATTTTGATAAAATCAAAGAATGATAAATCACAAAAAAATCAAGAATAATTAAACTGAATCAAACGATTCAGTTTTTTATTACAAATGGTATAATAAAAACATGTTACAAGAAAAACTTAACAATAAAATAATTTTAGCGAGTAAATCTTTAAGACGCCAACAACTAATGAATTTGTTGGAAGTTGATTTCAAGATTATTGAACCAGATCTTATTGAAACCTTTAATCATAATCTTGATTTAGAAGCAGCGGTAATGGATTTAGCGTTTCAAAAAGCTCAAGCTGTCGCCTTAAAATCCCACTTAACAATTGGTGCTGATACGGTGGTGATTATTGATAATCAAATTTTAGGAAAACCAAAAAATAAAATAGAGGCCTTCTCAATACTAAAACAACTTTCCGGAAAAGTTCATCAGGTAATTACTGGAGTATGCTTTTTATATAATGAAAAGAAATTACTTTTTTATGAAAAAACTTACGTTTTAATGTATCAATTAAGTGATCAGGAAATTCTTGATTATATTAATAAAGAAGAACCTTATGATAAAGCTGGGGCTTATGGAATTCAAGGCCATGGTGGACTCTTAGTTAAAGAGATTATTGGAGATTATTATAATGTGGTTGGTTTTCCTCTTGGTTTAATTAAACGGCAGTTAAACGAGTTTCTTAGTAATATTGACACTTGATTTAAAAAATAACTTAAGCTATGATTATATTGCTTTTGCCGCTATGGCTTAGGGGTATAGCACTTCCATGGTAAGGAAGGGGTCGCGTGTTCGATTCACGCTAGCGGCACCAGATTTCAATTAACTACACATTGTGTAGTTTCTTTTTATTTATGATAAAATAAGATTGGTGATTAAATGCAAGATATTTTAGAAATATTGCCTGATAACTTTTCGAAACAAAAGGTTAATTATGATAAGTTATTACAGAAATTAATTCAAAGTTGGCAATCTCAATCAGTTCGGCCATCTCTTTTAATTCATACTTGTTGTGCTCCTTGTAGTACTTATACCTTAGAGTATCTAACTAAGTATGCTGATGTCAGTATTTATTTTGCTAATTCTAATATTCATCCCAAAGAGGAATATTTAAGAAGGAAAAATGAACAAGAAATTTTCATTAAAAAATTTAATAAACAAAATAATCAAAATGTAAAATTTATTGCGGCACCTTATCAACCCGAAGCGTTCCACCAATTAGTTAGAGATAATGATTTAGCTAACGAAAAAGAAGGGGGATTACGTTGTCAGGCTTGTTTCCGTTATCGTTTAGATATCGTCGCAAAAAAAGCTCTTGAATTAGGTTTTGATTATTTTGGAAGTGCTTTAACAATTTCGCCACATAAAAATAGCCAAGTTATTAATGAAATTGGAATTGAAGTGGCTAAACTTTATGCGACTAAATACTTACCTAGTGATTTCAAGAAGAACAATGGTTACTTACGTTCGATAGAGTTATGTGAAGAATATGATGTTTACCGCCAATGTTATTGTGGCTGTATTTATGGTGCTAAAGATCAAGAGATTGACTTAAAGCAAGTTTTAGATGAGGCAAAAGAATATTTAAAACAACATGAAATTAAGGTGTAATTATGAAAGATAAAGAAAAATTAGTTATCGGAGTTTCATCACGTGCTTTATTTGCTCTCGAAAAAGAGAATGTGATTTTTACTGAAGAAGGCTTAGAGGCTTACAGTGATTACCAAAGGGAGCATGAAGATGAAATCTTAAAACCAGGGACGGCTTTTCCTTTAATTAAAGCTTTATTAGGTTTAAATAAGTATAGTGAAAAGCGTTTAGTGGAAGTTATTATTATGTCAAAAAATAGTGCTGATACTAGTTTACGAATTTTTAATTCTTTAGAAAGTTATAATTTAGATATTACCCGTGCTGCTTTATCTGGTGGGGAGTCACTTGCACCTTATTTGGCAGCCTTTAAAACTGATCTATTTTTGTCGGCTAATGAAGCTGATGTCCAAGAAGCAATTAATAATAATTATGCGGCTGGTGTGATTTATACAGAACAATTAGCGATTGATCCTTTAGAAGAAATTAAACAAATTAGAATTGCTTTTGATGGTGATGCGGTATTGTTTTCTGATGAGGCCGAACAGATTTATCAATCTCAAGGAATCGAAGCTTTTGCAAAACATGAACAAGAGGCAGCCAAACAACCATTACCAGAGGGACCTTTCGCTAAGTTTTTAAAAACTATTGCTGAAATTCAAAGTAATTATCCAGAGAACCTCTCGCCAATTCGTACTGCTTTAGTCACCGCTCGTAATGCTCCAGCTCATGAGCGAGTGATTCGTACCTTGCGAGCTTGGAATGTAAGGATTGATGAAGCATTCTTTTTAGGTGGTAAAGTAAAAAAAGATATATTAATTGCTTTTGGAGCCCATATCTTTTTTGATGATCAGAAAGTTCACCTTGATAAAACCGCCCAGGTAATTCCTTCCGTTCGCGTACCAATAAAAAAAGCTAGTAAATAAATACTAGCTTAATTTATACTAACAACCTTATAGCCAATTTCATCAATGGCAGCGGTAATTAAATCATTACTTACTTCTTGATCTAAAGTTAATAATGCTGTTTGTTTGTCTAAATCTACCGTAACATCATTAACACCAGCTAATTCGCTTAAAGCATTTCTAACATGATTGACACAATGCTGACAAGACATGCCTTCAATTAACAAAGTTTTCTTCATAAAACCTCCTATACCCTATCGGGGTATATTTTATTATAGACATTTCTTGAAAAATGTCAAGAAAAGATTGACAAATGCCTTATTATGCGATATTATTAATATACCTATAGGGGGTATATATGGAAAAGAAACATCAACGACCGATTGCTCCTCGTGACGAGGAATTAATCAAGAATTTATTAAATCGTACTAACCGGATTGAAGGTCAAATCCGAGGTATTAAAAGAATGATTGAATCAGATGAATATTGTGATGATATCTTAACTCAAATTTTCGCGGCGAAATCCGCTTTAGATAGTGTTAGTAAATTATTATTGAAACACCATATTCATGGCTGTTTAATTGAAGATATTAAACGTGGTGAACATGAAGTAGTCGATGAATTATTACTAACAATAGGCAAATTAATTAAGTAGGTGTATAAAATTTATGCAAAGAGAAAAATATATAGTTACTGATATGACTTGTGCAGCTTGCTCAAGTATTATTCAAAAAAGAGTTAGCAAACTAGCTGGTGTCAGTAATGTTAGTGTTAACTTAACAACTGAACTGATGGATGTCGAATTTGATGAAAATGTCATTGACTTTGACACTATTTTTAATACTGTTGAAAAACTAGGTTATGGGATCAAGAAACAAACTAATCTCCAAGAGATTTCTTTTCCAATTGATAATATGACATGTACTGCTTGTGCTGCTTCAATTGAAAGAAGCCTTTCTAAAGAAGCGGGTGTTAGTAAAATTGTCGTTAACTATGCTACTGAGAAGGCTAATTTAGCTTATGACCCAAGTGTGATTAAGCTTTCGGAAATTAAAGCTAAGATTAGTAAATTAGGTTATGAAGCAATTACTGATGCTGAAGAAGTAATCGTTGATAGTGATCAATTACGTCAAGAACGAGCTTTAAAAGCAATGTGGCGTAATTTCTGGATTGCGGTTATCTTTACCGTACCACTCTTTTATTTGTCAATGGGACCAATGGTTAGTATGATTCCTGGTCTCCAAAATATTGTTTTACCAATTCCGAGTTTGGTAGATCCTAGTTTAAATCCTTTAAATTATGCCTTGGCACAAATGTTTTTAACTTTGCCAGTCATTTACGCTGGTCGAAAGTTTTATAGTGTAGGCTTCAGAACCCTCTTTAAAGGCAACCCTAATATGGATTCTTTAATTGCCTTGGGGACTACCGCCGCGATGCTTTATAGTTTTTATGCAACATATGAAATATTTGTAGGAGATATTAATGGCTTGCATGGTTTATATTATGAATCAGCTGGAGTTATTATTACTTTAATTTTACTTGGTAAAACTTTAGAAACAGTTTCTAAAGGTAAAACTTCCGAGGCGATTAAGAAATTAATGAACTTATCTCCGAAAAAGGCTACCATTGAAAGAGATGGTCAAATTTACGAAGTTCTTGTAGAAGAAGTTATTGTTGGTGATGTCGTTTTAGTTAAGCCGGGAGAAAGTATTCCTGTGGATGGAAAAATTATCTTCGGTGAAACAGCGATTGATGAAGCTATGTTAACTGGTGAAAGTATTCCTGTCGATAAAACTGTCGGAGACTTAGTATATGGAGCTTCTTTAAATAAAAATGGTAGTATCAAAATTTCCGTAACGAAAACCGGCAAAGATACCGCTTTAGCAAAGATTATTAAATTAGTTGAAGATGCACAGGGTTCAAAAGCTCCAATCGCAAAAATGGCTGATATTGTTGCAAGCTATTTTGTCCCAACTGTGGTCGTAATAGCAAGTGTGGCAGGCATCTTTTGGTATCTTGTTAGCCGTGACTTTGAATTCTCACTTCGGATTTTTATCTCAGTATTGGTTATTGCTTGTCCCTGTGCTTTGGGGCTAGCTACACCAACCGCTATTATGGTAGGGACTGGAGTTGGAGCGGCTTCTGGTATTTTAATTAAAGGTGGCGAGGCTCTCGAAATTACTCATCAAATTGATACAGTTGTCCTTGATAAAACTGGAACAATTACCGTTGGTGAACCAAAACTAACCGATTTAGTAGCTTTTAAAGATAGTGATGATAAATTATTACAATTAGTGGCCTCTATCGAAAGCCACTCCGAACATCCATTAGGAGAAGCTATTGTTAAGGCAGCTCGAGAAAAAGATCTTAAGTTATTACCAATTGCAGGTTTTCAAGCAATCGTTGGGAAAGGCTTATCTGCTCAATTGAATAATGATGAGTACTTAGTTGGAAATCGTCGTTTGATGGATGAGCATCAAATTGAAGTTGAATTTGCTAGTGCTGATATTGAAAGAATCTTAAAAGAAGGTAAGACCTTAATGTTTGTAGCACGCGCTAAACAATTGATTGGTTTAGTGGCGGTGGCCGATGTTATTAAAGAAACTAGTAAAACCGCAGTCACAAAACTTTTGGGAATGGGAATTGATGTTGTCATGATTACTGGTGATAATCTTCAAACCGCAACAGCTATTGCGGCAGAGGTTGGTATAAAAGATGTCATTGCCGAAGTTTTACCAGAAGATAAAGCAGATCAAATTAAAGCTTTACAAGCTCAAGGCAAAAAAGTTACTATGGTTGGCGATGGTATCAATGATGCCCCAGCTTTAGCCAGTGCTGAAATTGGCATGGCAATTGGTGCAGGAACTGATGTCGCGATTGAGTCGGCTGATATTGTTTTAATGAAAAATGATCTAAATGATGTTGTTAAAGCAATTCGCTTAAGTAATGCTACGATTAGAAATATTAAACAAAATTTATTCTGGGCTTTTGCCTATAATACTTTAGGTATTCCCGTTGCCGCTGGTGTGCTCTACTTATTTAATGGACCACTTTTAAACCCAATGCTAGCAGCTGCAGCAATGGCACTAAGCTCAGTCTCCGTTGTCAGTAATGCTTTACGTTTAAAAAGATTTAAATAAAATCGGGAATTGAAGTGACCCCCTAAATCCGGACAAGAAAAAAAGGATAAGGGGGTTTTTTAAAATGGCTAAGTATAGTTTAGAGTTTAAGTTAAAAATAGTTAATGAGTATATAAA
>CAYUXU010000032.1:0-9617 GCA_964449005.1 uncultured Erysipelotrichaceae bacterium
GATTTGGGGGTATTGAAACTGCTCAACCAGCTTTCTCGCAAAAGCGACCGAACGGTGTTTTCCACCGGTACAACCTAAGCCCACCACCAGTTGCGTTTTCCCTTCTTTAATATAAAGTGGCATTGAGACTTTCAAGTAATCTAAGATGACTTGAAATAAGTCTTTAGTTTCTTGATGGTCCCATAAAAATTCAACAATCTTCTGATCTTCGCCAGTTAACTCACGTAGCTCTTCTTCATAAAATGGATTAGGTAAACATCTTAGATCAAAAATTAAATCACCGTCATTTAAAATTCCATATTTGAAGCCAAAAGAAACAAAATTAACTCGAAGTCGTTCTTTCTCACGGTTACTAAATGTCTCAGCAATTTGAGCTTTTAATTCTGAAGCCTGAAGATGGGTACTATCAAATAGATAATCACTGCGTTGTCTTAAATTTGAGAATAAATTTCGTTCAAGTTGAATCGCTTCCGCTAAAGTTAATTGTGGATTAAAAGCCATTAGAGGGTGACTGCGACGTGATTCTTTGTAGCGTCTTAATAGTGTCGTATCTTCACAATCAATAAATAATAAACTATATTCGACTTTTTGGTCGGTTAGTAAGTCTAAAACTCCATCCATTGTTTCAAACAAACTTTGACTGCGACTATCAATCGTAATGGCAACCTCTTCACCTAATCCACCAATTTCTTCTCGAAAGTTAATGAAACTACTTAAAAGACCTGGTGGTAAATTATCAATACAAAAGAAACCAATGTCTTCAAGAGCATTTAAAATTGAGGTTTTTCCAGCTCCACTCATTCCTGTTACAATTAGTAATTTCATAGTTCTCCTTAATTTAAATTAATTAACTTAGTGAAAGCCACTAAACTAATTATATCAAATATTCCTTAAAGCAGTAGTATGTTACTAAAAAGCTTATTAAAAAACCCGATATTTTTTATACCGGGTTAACTTATATTACTTGTTTAAATTATAGAAAGCGGCGTTACCTGGGTAAACGGCAATTTCATCACCTAGCTCATCGGCAATTCTTAATAATTGATTGTACTTCGCAACCCGATCAGTCCGTGACATTGAACCAGTCTTAATTTGACCAGCATTGAATCCAACTGCGATATCAGCGATGGTAGTATCTTCAGTTTCACCAGAGCGATGCGATACGACACAAGTATAACCATGTTCCTTCGCCATTTCCATAGCATCGAAAGTTTCGGTTAAAGTACCAATTTGGTTAACTTTAATTAAGATTGAATTAGCAATACCACGATCAATTCCTTCTTTTAAAATCTTAGGGTTAGTAACAAAGAGGTCATCACCAACGATTTGAACTTTATCGCCTAAACGATCAGTTAAACGTTTCCAACCATCCCAGTCACCTTCCGCTAAACCATCTTCAATCGAAACAATTGGATATTTCTTTAACCACTCTTCATACATGTCAATCATTTCATCAGTTGAAAGTTTACCTTGACCTGATTTATTCATTTCATAAAGACCAGTTTCTTTATTGAAAAATTCACTAGCAGCTACGTCTAAAGCTAAACTAATATCAGATCCTGGTTTATAACCAGCTTTTTCAATTGCTTCAACAATTAACTTTAATGGTTCTTCATTATTTGGTAAGTTTGGGGCGAAGCCACCTTCATCACCAACTGCGGTAACGGCACCAATTCCTGATAAAACTGTTTTTAAGTTATGGAATACTTCGGCACCCATACGTAAAGCCTCATTAATATTTTTTGCACCAACTGGCATAATCATATATTCTTGGAAGTCGACTGAAGAATCAGCGTGGCTTCCACCATTTAAAACATTCATCATTGGTACTGGTATTTTTTTACCATTAAAGCCACCAAAGTATTTATAAAGGGGAATTCCATAAAAATCAGCCGCGGCTCGAGCACAAGCCATCGAAACACCTAAGATTGCGTTAGCACCTAATTTTGATTTATCTGGCGTCCCATCAAGTTCAATCATGGCTTGATCAATTAAGTTTTGATCAGTAACATCAAAACCAATTACTTCTTCAGCGATAATTTCATTGACGTTATCGACTGCTTTTAAAACACCTCGTCCTAAATAACGACTCTTATCGCCATCTCTTAATTCTAAAGCTTCCCGCTCTCCGGTTGAAGCACCACTTGGGACAATGGCTCGTCCAAAAGCACCTGAATCAGTTAAAACTTCTACTTCTACTGTTGGATTACCCCGTGAATCAATTACTTCACGAGCGTAAACATTGATAATAATTGGCATATATAAATTTCCTCCTTGTTTATTTTAATGCATTAATAATTTCAATAAATGAATCACTTTTTAATGACGCTCCTCCAATTAAAGCACCATCAATATCTGGTTCCGCTAAATATTCTTTAATATTGTCAGGTTTAACTGAACCACCATATTGAATTCTTACCCCATCAGCGACTTCTGAAGAATAAAGTTCTGCAATCTTCTGACGGATGGTATGACATGTGTTTTGAGCAATTTCTTTTGTGGCATTTTTGCCAGTACCAATCGCCCAAATTGGTTCATAGGCAATAACTAAATCTTTAACATCTTCAGCTGGGACATCTTTTAAACACTTCTCAATTTGAGATGTCACGACCATTTCTGTTTCACCAGCTTCGAATTGTTGTAAAGTTTCTCCACAACAAATAATTGGAGTTATATCATGCTTTAAAAGTTGTAAAGCTTTTTTGTTAACCGTATCATCGGTTTCATTAAACATTTGACGTCGTTCTGAGTGGCCAATAATGCACCACTTTAAGCCTAGTTCAGCTAACATTGCCACACTAATCTCGCCGGTAAAAGCTCCACTATCTTCAAAGTGACAATTTTGTGCCGCGATTGCCAGATGATTACCGTATTTTTGAGAAGTCCATAAAGCTGTAAAAGGAGCTCCAATCCCAAAAGTCGCCTTGTCATGTAAATGACTTACAACTTCATTAAAAAACGCCTCAGCTTCATGATTAGTTTTATTCATTTTCCAGTTTCCAACAATGATCGGTTTTCTCATACTGTTTTCTCCTGAATAATCGCAATCCCTGGTAGTTCTTTACCTTCCATAAATTCTAATGAAGCCCCACCACCAGTAGAAATATGTGAGAATTTATCAGCATAACCAAAGTTAATTGCAGCACTGGCTGAATCACCACCGCCAATTACTGTCATTGCTTCCGGTAAATTAGCGATTGCTTCACATACTGCTTTGGTGCCATTGGCAAAGATTTCTTTTTCAAAGACACCCATTGGACCGTTCCAAACTACTGTTTTTGCTCCAGTTAGTTCTTTCGCAAAAAGTTCTCGAGTTTTTGGACCAATATCAAGTCCCATATAATTTTCTAAGATATTTCGATCTGTGGTAGTTTTAATATCAGTTGGATCATCAAACTGATTAGCTATCACAAAATCAACTGGTAAGACCAAGCGGTCACCGGCTGATTCTAAAATTGAATGAGCTACTTCTAATTTATCAGGTTCAAATAAAGAATCACCAATTTCAAAACCTAATGCTTTTAAGAAAGTATAAGCCATTCCCCCACCAATAATAACTTTATCGGCTGATTTTAATAAGTTTTCAATCACTAAGATTTTATCGGATACTTTAGCTCCACCCAAAATAGCCACAAAGGGACGATTAGGATTATAAACGGCCGCCTCTAACATTTCAACTTCTTTTTCAACTAAAAATCCTAAAGCTGATGGTAAATGTTTTGCAATACCGACGGTTGAAGCATGGGCCCGATGTACTGAACCAAAGGCATCAGAAACAAAGAGTTCTCCCAAACTAGACCAATAATTGGCTAAACCTTCATCATTTTTACTTTCACCCTTTTCATAACGGGTATTTTGCATCAAAATGATTTCTCCAGCTTTCATTTCTTCAACCGCTGTTTCTAACTCAATCCCACGAGTCACGGGTACAAAACGAACTGGTGCGTCTACTAGTTCAGCTAAGCGCACTGCAACCGGCGCTAAATTATTTTTAAGTTTATCGGCTTCTGTCTTTTCGGGATCTTTATGATCAATTTTACCTAAGTGCGACATTAAAATAATTTTCGCATTATGTTTTAATAAATAATTAATCGTAGGTAAAGCTTGCACAATTCGGTTGTCATTAGTAATTACGCCAGCTTCAATCGGAACGTTAAAATCCACTCTGACGATAACTTTTTTATCGGTGACATTGAGATCTCGAACTGTCTGTTTTTCCACAATATTTCCTCCTTATTCCAAAATCAATTATACCACTGCTCAGCAAAATAGTAAACGCAACAAACATATTTGTGTATCTTTTCACATATGTCATTATTAGTAAGCGTTTACTATTTCTAATTGAGATATATTCTTATTATTTTTTTATAATCTGGTTATTTCGCTTTGACTAACTACTTTATATAAAACAAATCCTAAAACAATATAAACAAACATCATTAAACTACTAGTCACAAATCGTAGTAACATGCTGGTTATAAAGGGGATCTTATACATGATCAAAAGCCAAAGTGGCGTCCCAATATATTTTACCGCTATTTCAACTGAAATAACTGAAATAATCCATTTACTATATGGGGCACCTGATTCCGCTTCTTTCTTTTTGTATAAGAAATTTAACATAAAGATAATTACTAACATCACTACCGCCAGTAATAATAGTAGTCCATATTTTAAACTGTTTTCGATGAGAAAACCATTCAAGTCAATTTGTTGGTTATTTAAAATTACAAACATAGCACTTAAATAAGTTAAGACAATTCCAAACTGGCCAATTCTAATTAATTGCTTGCCCTGAAATCTTTGGGAACGAAACCATAAAGCCGGGATAAACGCATAAAGAATTTTATTTAAGGTAAAACCTAAAAATGGGAAACCCGTCGGATTTAACATTAAGCCGATTAAATCTTGGACGAATCCTCCAATAAATGCCCACGGTAAGCCTAAAAAAGCTCCCAGCAACATTAATGGTACTTGGGTAATCCCAACATGAAAAGCATCAAATCCAGCCACAACCATCCGAATGGAATATGATTGTAAGACCACTGAAATAACGACAAATATTGCAGTATATGTTAGATGTTTGATTGATATTTTAAATTTATCAACCCGAAAAGCATAAATTGCCATACCTAACATTAATACGAAAATAATAAGTTGAAAAAAGAGTTCCATAATTTTTTACTCCTTTACTAGTTTTGATCTAATTTCTGATATGAAATATAGTGACCCTGTAATTATAATACACCCACCCGGGTTTTTACCCGAATTTAGCTTTTCTAAAGCATAATTATAAGCCATTAAATAATCATCAATTATTGTAACTTGATGTCCAGAAGCCAACTCTTTGGCACTTAAAGCCCGAGGATAATCAAACTCAGTAACAATCACATTTTTAGATTTAGAAGTTAATAAATCTAACATCTCACTATAATCTTTGTCCTTTAAAGCACTAAAGACTACATAACGTGGTTCTGGCAAATGACTCATTTCTTTGACTAAACGCGTCATCCCCGGAATATTATGGGCCCCATCTAAAATGATTAAAGGATTTTTACTAATGATTTCAAAGCGGCCTGGCCAATTAGCTTGATAAACTGCTGCTTTCATCGTATCAGTTTCAAAATTTATTAAGCCTTGGCTTTTTAGCCAAGAGGCTGCCGCAATCGCTAAAGTCGCATTTTCAACTTGATATAAAGCACTCGTATTTAAATGATAAGATTCATCGTCATATTTAAAATGAACTTCATTATCAATTAATTCAACAGCACTCGCTTTAACTTGCTTCATCTTGGCATTCCGTGCCGTAACCTCACTTAAAAACACTTCTAAGCATTCAACTTTAGTTTCACTTGTTAGTAAGTTACCACCTGCTTTAACAATTCCGACTTTCTCAAAAGCAATTTCTTCTAAAGTATCACCTAAGAGTTCTTGATGATCAAAACCAATATTAGTAATTAAACTAAGCTTTGCTGAAATCACATTCGTAGTATCAAGTCTCCCACCAATTCCAACCTCGTAAATCGCAAAATCTACTTCATTTTCAATAAAATAGTAAATCGAAAGAAACATATTTATTTCAAACATTGATAAATCATGATTTAGCCATAAGTCATGGTAACGATTAACATAATTAATTAAAGTTTCGTCATCAATCCACTCATTATTAATTCTAATTCGATCATTATATTTAACTAAGTGTGGTGATGTAAAACTACCCACTTTATAACCAGCCGCTTGTAAAATACTCCGTAAATAATTGGTAGTACTACCTTTCCCATTAGTTCCAGCAATATGAATACAATTTAATTTTAAATAAGGGTTATCTAATTCATCCATTAATTTTCGAAAACTGGCTTTATCTTTTTTTAAAGATACCCGACGATTAAATAGAAAATCATAAACCTCATCAATTGTCTTAAACATTCTCAATTCTCCAGTCTATTGGATTTAATCCTTGTTTTTTTAAAAAGTCATTAGTTTGACTAAAATGCCGACTGCCAAAAAATCCTTGATAAGCCGATAATGGCGAAGGATGGGGAGCAGTTAAAATCAAATGGGTCGGATTAGTGAGAAATTCAATCTTTGATTGGGCATTTTTTCCCCATAAGAGAAATACTAAATATGATTTCTCTTGATTTAAATATTTTAAAACATTATTAGTGAAAGTGAGCCAACCTAAATTCTTATGAGAATTGGGTTTGCCATGCTCCACCGTTAAAACAGTATTTAATAATAAGACCCCTTGCTTAGCCCAAGGCAGGATATAACCATGATTGGGAATTGGCAACTTTAAGTCGGTCGCTAATTCTTGATATATATTAACGAGACTGGGCGGAACTTTAATTCCGGGTCGTACCGCAAAACTTAAACCACATGCTTGCTGCGGTTGATGGTAAGGATCTTGTCCTAATAAGATAACTTTCGTATCAGCTAAAGCGGTATAGCGAAAACAATTAAAGACATCTGCTTTATTCGGATATATATTTTTTGTTTGATACTCACTGTTGAGAGTTTCCATCATCGTTTCAAAGTACGGTTTTTCTCTTTCTTGAAGCAAGAAATCCTCCCAGTCATTTTTAATGATTGTCATACTGTTTAACCCACTGATCAGCTAATTCATTAATCGTTTCAAAAGCTTCTTCAACATCGATTTTTTGTTGGTAAACATCTTCAATTATTTCAAGAAGCTTGATATCTTCAATAATCTCAAAAACTGCTTTACTCGGATTATTTTTTAAACTATGAACTAAAGTAGGTTGACCATTATTTAATCCCAAAAGTAAATTCCGATAATTTTCGTCAACTTCAAGCTCTTTTAACCAAGTTTCACTAATCACCGGATAAAAATCGTCGATTCCCAACAAAGCTTGTCTTACTGGTTTTGTATTAAGGAATTGGAGAAATGTTTGGGCTGCTCCTTTATATTTACTATTTTGATTAATACCATATCCAAAGACATTAACCAATTGACGCCCTCGGCTTCCCGAATATAAAGGGAATTTTTCTAAGACTTGCCAACTATCATCTAACAACATTTGATGAGTTGGCCAACTTCCCACTAAAGTTAATAAACTGTTTTTTTCGATTAACGCTGTTTCATAATGCCACATTGTCTGATTTCCCGTAGCTTGTCTTTCACCTAGTTCCTGAATAAACTTTAAGCTATTTTTAAAGCTGTTATGATTAAAATTGTGGCTAGTTTCTTGAGTAAGTGGAAATGGTTGCCAACCTGCTACAGTAAGAAAACCATAAAAACTATTTATATCATTAAAAGCGAGAGCGATTAATTCATCAGCATCATCACTAAATTCTAACTTTAAAATTGCTTCAAAATTTAATTTAATTATATCTAAATTTTCATCAATCGCATTTAAGATGCTTTTATTATAGGCTAAAACCAAACCACTTAAGTCAAATGGCACAAAAACTGGACTACCAGTATTAAGTTCTTGACTTAAATGTTTAATAGCTTTTATGTTAGTAAATCTCAAGAAAGCTTGGTCTAATTTGTAAAGTTGGTCATAGTAGCCAGCCATTAAGGTAGTCTCACCATAAAACAAATCAAATTTATCATCAAAGCCTAAGGTAGCATCCTCTCCGATAATTTGATAGCTTAAAGCAATCTTAGGGAAACTTGCTTCCCATAGTTGAGTTAGCTTTTCCCCCACCGTTAAAGTTGGAACCGGAATCAGTAATTGGGCTTCATTTTCAATATAAAAGGGTTTCATTTTAAAACCAGCTAAATCGGGCTTAAGATGATTCATTAAAATCGTTAGACTTACTAAAGTAACCGCGACGAGAATTATAATTTGTTTTAAACTGAATTTTTTTATTGCTAAGATTTTATTAACTAATTTTTCCAAAACGCTACCCCTATTTACTAAATTTTATAACACTTTAATTATACAATAATCTCTCTCAAAAAATTAGGTAATAAAAAAAGTAGAGCAAGCTCCACTTCATTATTGTTTAAGTATTTTAAATTCTTAAATCTTTTTAGTTACAAAACTTTTATTCAATTACCTTTTGCGCTCTTAAAATTTCTTCAATTCCTACAATTGCGTCAGCCTCATCTTCGCCTTCACAAGTAATAGTAACTTCAGATTGCGTAGGAATCCCTAGTGACATGACGCCCATGATTGACTTCATATTAACTGAATTTCCTTTAAATTCCAAAGTAACTTCACATTTATATTTACCCGCTGCATTCACCGCGACAGTCGCAGGACGAGCGTGAAGTCCCACTGGATCAACAACTAATACTGTAATACTCTGCATGTATACCTCCAATCTATATCTATTCTAGACTATTAGTCTTGATAAAACAACAGTTATTTTAACATATCGAAATAAGATGTAACCCTTTTCAAATTTCCAATACTTTCAATTAAAACTGTTTCTGGACTATAAACTGGCCTTAAGGTCTTTCTTTGCTTTAATTGGGCTTTGCGACTTTGGTCTATTCTCTTATTTAAAATGATTGTTCCGGTATTAAAACCATACTTTTCAACATCAACCCGTTTGATTCTATTTAAAAGTATTTCTCTAATAATGTGGTCATCTTGGTTAGTAATTACTAGCCTAGTATCAGTTAAATAATATTTTTTTACTCCACTTAACTTAATAGCGCTAAATAACTTAAAGAAATAAAAGAGTAAGCCACCAATTCCCGATAAAGTAAAGATTAAAGTCAAAACAATATACATTGCTTCTTGAAACTTAAAATAGGAATAAGTAAAAAATCCTCCACCTAGAAATAAGATTAAACTTAAAACTAAATAAATTTGATAATCACGTTTTGCGAGATAAATCGGCTTAGATTGAAAGGAATCAACTAATTTTTCTCGAAGATTTAATTTAAACTCTGCCATAAACAACTCCTTAATGTAGTTTTAGTATAACATGTTCATATCACTTGTGATATGGTTCCTGATTAATAATTTTGAAACTGCGATAGATTTGTTCTAAGAAAAATAAACGGGCTAAACCATGAGGTAAAGTCAGGTCTGAAAGCTTGATTAATTCATCTACTTCTTGCTTTATTTCTGAAGCTACTCCGAGTGATCCGCCAATAATAAAGGTTATTTTACTTTTACCAACTGCGAAAAGTTGTT
>CAYUXU010000033.1:0-9594 GCA_964449005.1 uncultured Erysipelotrichaceae bacterium
TACTTTATGTTAACATTTTCTGCGATTGGATTATGGCCCTGGTTGTTCAATAAATTTAAATTGTAATATTCTATCAAGTATAGCTCAATTAGTTGTACTTTTTATTCGACTAAAAAACCACTCCCTTGAGAGTGGTTTGATTTGTAAAACGAATAATTGCTTAACGTTTTGAGTATTGCGGCGCTCTTCTCGCACCTTTAAGACCATATTTCTTACGCTCTTTAGCACGTGGATCTCTCGTGAGAAATCCTGCCGTCTTTAAAGCTGGTCTAAAGTCATTTGAAACTTCAAGTAAGGCTCGTGCAATACCATGACGCATTGCTCCGGCTTGACCGGTATAGCCGCCCCCATGAACATTAATTAAAACATCATAGCTTCCTAGTGTTTCAGTTAACTCCAGTGGTGAACGAACTACCATTCTTAAAGTCTCAAGTGGTAAATAATCTTCTAAGGTTTTACCATTAATTGAAAAGTTACCAGTTCCGGGACGTAAGAAGACTCGTGCGACCGAAGTTTTACGTCGCCCAGTTCCTAGATATTGAACTAAAGCTGCTTTTTTCGTAGTCATAATCTTCCCTCCTATCCTTTAATCTCAAATACTGCTGGTTGTTGCGCTTGATGAGGATGTGAATCCCCAGTATAAACAAACAAATGTCTTCTTTGCGCATCACCTAATTTAGTATGAGGTAACATTCCATGAATTGCTCGCTCTACCCATTCTACTGGATACTTGTCACGCATCGTTTTTGATGTCCGAACTCGTAATCCACCGGGGTATTGTGAGTGATTATAATATTTTTTAGTTTCATCTTTATTGCCAGAAATAACTGCTTTTTCAGCATTAATTACGATTACAAAGTCTCCACAATCGACATGTGGCGTAAAGATTGGTTTATGTTTACCACGTAATAACGTAGCAACTTCTGAAGCTAAACGACCTAAAGTAAGTCCATTGGCATCAACGACATACCAGTTGCGTTTTACTTCTCCTTTTTTTGCCATAGTTGTTTGGCGCATCTTACTTCCTCCTGACCAAATGTAGTTTCCGGGGCTACAATTGGCATAAAGTGCCGTCTATAATCATATAGTTTTTTCAAGAATTAGTCAAGAAAAAGCGCTTATTTATAATAGTTTAATAATTCAGGATTATTTATTAATTTAGGTAACTTAGGATTAGTTAAAATAAGGTCTTGCCCTTGCTTGTAAACTAACTCACCACGATGAAAAGTTTTTAATAAATCTAAGTCTTGATCTAAGACAATTAAATTAGCGAATTTGTTTTTTTCAATACTACCAATTTCATTAAAACAATTAATGAGACGAGCCGGATTATAACTTATCATTGCGAAAAGTTCTTCTAAAGGCCAGTCCAGTTTTTCATGAAGTAATTTAAGATGAGTCAAAACTGGAAAACTACTACCACCTAGGCGACCGACTTGATTTACTACTAACCCTTCTTCAGTGATTGTAACCTCATTATTTGGGAAATTATATTTACCAGCTGGCAATCCGGATAAAGCGGTTGAATCACTAACTAATACCATTTTATCTAAAGGTTTCATCCGATAAATTATTTCTAACATTCCTTTTGATAGATGAAGAACATCCCCAATAATTTCGACATAAAGATCATCCATTAAAAGGGCTGCGCCTAGTGCTCCGACTGCCCGGTGGTTAATACCTTTCATGGCATTACCAACGTGGGTAAAGGCTCTAAGATACTGGTGATTATTTGCGACATCTTGATAACTGGCTTCACTATGGCCTAAAGCAACTAAAATATTATGTGCATTGGCAAACTCTAACAGTGATTTTGTACCTTCTAACTCAACTGCCATTGTCAAATATTTTAGTAAGCCGTGACTAGCTTGATACATCTTTTCAAGATGTTTTAAATCAGGCTTGGGAAAACCATAATGGGGATTAGCGGCCCCTGGTTGCTTATCATTTAAAAAAGGACCTTCAGCGTGGATTCCTAAAATGGTAGTCTTTAAATCCGGATGGTTATAATTATCAACAATCGTTTGATAGCCACTAAAAGAAGTTGTAGCTAATAAACTTGTAATTCCTAATGATGCCAGTCGCTTTGAAAACAGGATTAAATCATCTTGATCTAAAACACTTGTAAAAGCCCAACCAGCGAATCCATGATTATGTAGATCGATAATACCAGGAGTTAAATAGTTATCTTTTAAGTCAAAAGTTTCGATTTCTTCAGCTTGATAATCATAAGGTAAAATATCAACAATTTTCTCATTATTAATTAAAACACTGGCGGGAACCAGTTGATAATCTAAATAAACATTTTTTGATTTTAATAATTTCATAAATAACCTCTCTTTAATCATAAAATAAATAAAAAGAAAACGCCACTTTTGGCGTTATTAATCAGTGATAATCAAATCTAAAGCAATATCATGGTCTTCACTAGGTAATTTATCAACATATTGAAATGAGTAAGCTAGCCCGACTTTTATACCTTTAAAATCACTTAAATATTTATCGTAATAACCTTTCCCGTAACCAAGACGATGCTTAAATTTGTCATAAGCTAACATTGGGATAATCATAACTTCTAAATCATCTTTTAAAACAGGGATTGTTTCTAAAGGCCATAAAATGTCTAAAGGTCCTAAAGTCAAGTCAGCAAAATCTAAGATTGGATAAAATTTCATCTCATCTTTATCAAAACGGCTAGTGTAGACTTCTTTTGAATCATTCAAGAGTTCTTTAATAATTCGGTGAGTATCGATTTCTTCGCCACGACTCACAAAAATTCCAATCTTACGATAGTCTTTTAAAAACTCTAAAACAGTTTCCGATATTTTTTGATCAGCTACCAGCTTATCTTGAAAATTACGCCGTTTTAATAGTAATGTTTCACGAAGTTTATTTTTAGCCAACGGAACCACTCATATCTAATTTCAATAATTGATTTAATTCAACGGCATATTCCATCGGAAGTTCTCGAGTGAATGGTTCTAAGAAACCCATTACGATCATTTCGAGCGCTTCTTCATGCGTTAAACCGCGACTCTTCAAGTAAAATAATTGTTCCTCGCTAACATTAGAAACACTAGCTTCATGTTCTAAGACACTATTCTTACTTAAGTTAACATTATACGGAATCGTGTCACTAAAAGAATCACCATCTAAAATTAAAGTGTCACACTCTGATTTACAATGTGAGTTATGAGCATCCGGCCCAAACTTAACTAAACCACGGTAATTGACGTGACCACCTTTTCGAGCAACACTTTTTGAAACAATATTACTGCTAGTATGTGGCGCTAAATGAATCATTTTTGCTCCAGCATCTTGATATTGGTTTTCACTAGCTACTGCGATCGAAATACACATCCCTTTGGCATATTCACCGACTAATAGACAAGCTGGATATTTCATATTAATTGATGAACCCATGTTGCCATCAATCCACTCCATAACGCCGTGAGCATATACTTTAGCTCGTTTTGTAACTAAATTAATAATATTTTTCGACCAGTTTTGGATTGTCGAATAACGGCAATTACCACCTTCTAAAACGACAATTTCAACTACTGCCGCATGTAAAGAATCTTTACTATAAATTGGAGCGGTACATCCCTCAACATAAGTTACTTCGGCACCTTCATCGACAATAATTAAGGTTCTTTCAAATTGACCCATTCTTTCGCTATTAATTCTAAAATAAGATTGTAAAGGTTTATCAAGTTTAACTCCTTTTGGGACATAAATAAATGATCCACCTGACCAGACTGCCCCATTTAAGGCTGAAAACTTGTTATCATCATAAGGTACTACGGTATTAAAATATTTTTTAAAAAGATCTGGGTGCTCCTTTAAAGCGGTATCAGTATCTAAAAAGATAACCCCTTTATCTTCAACTTCTTTTAGCATATTATGATAGACAGCTTCACTATCATACTGGGTGGTAACACCCGCTAAAAACTTTTGTTCGCTCTCAGGGATACCAAGTTTTTGGAAAGTTTCTTTGATTTCAGTTGGTACTTCTTCCCAAGTACTTTTAACTTCTTCAGATGGCTTAATATAGTAAGTATATTCAGCAAAATCAATTTCACTAAGATCAGCTCCCCAAGTCGGAACTGGTTTACTTAAAAAACTTTGGTAGGCTTTTAAGCGAAATTCAAGCATCCACTCAGGCTCTGCTTTAATGGCACTGATTTGACGAATTACGGCCTCTGATAAACCCTTTTCCGTTTTAAAAACACTAACATCTTCATCTTGAAAACCATATTGATAATCGTCTTGAACGCTAACTACTTTATTCTTCTCCATTCACTTCACCCTTTACTAACATTTTAATCCCGTTGGCTCCAATCGTAGCACATTTGATCCGATTAGCTTGTTTTCCAACATTGGCAAAAACAACTGCTTCGGCCAACTTTTCTTTATGATAATCAGCTTCATGAATCATCGCATAATATTCATCAATAATTTCTAAAGCTTCGTTTTGACTTTTACCTTTTAATAATTCGCTTAAGATAGAAAGTGCCGCCGTTGAAATTGTACAACCGATCCCATCATAACGAATATCTTGAATAACTTCATTTTCAATCAAAACTTGAATCGTGAAATCATCAATGCAAGATTCACTTGCCATATGAATTTTATGATAATTAGGATCAACTACCAATGATTTGTTTCTTGGGTATTGGTAGTGGTCCATAATAATTTGTCTTAATATTGCTGGATTTTCTAATAAGTCCATTTTTCCACTTCCTTTTAAAGCATTAAATCAATGCATTTCTCTAAAGTAACTTCTGAAACTGCTTTGACTAAAGCATCAATTTCAGCTTCGGTATTATAAAAATATAAACTACAACGAATTGTTGCATCAACTTCTAAAAGATCGATTAAGATTTTCGCACAGTGATTACCTGCCCGAACCGCAATTCCTAAATTACTTAAATAAGAAGCAACATCTTGAGCAAAAATATCTTTCACATTAAACGACAAGATTCCGGTTGAAGCATTAGGATTATAAACAATCACATTATCCAACTTCTTAAAACTTTCAATCAGATAATCATTTAAATGTTGTTCCTGTTTAATAATATTATCCATTCCAACTTGATTTAAATAATCTAAGGCAGCTCCAAAACCTAAAACAGCTTCAATAGCAGGGGTTCCAGCTTCAAATTTATAAGGTGGATTTTTTAAGAAAATATTACCACACATATCAAAACGGGCATTACTGCCCCCACCAATCATAAAGGTATCCATTTCATTTAAAAGTTGGTATTTACCAAATAAAACACCGACTCCAGTTGGTCCTAACATTTTATGAGCTGAAAAAGCTAAAAAATCAATGTCCCAAGCTTTGACATCAGTTAAAATATGGGGTACTGATTGAGCACCATCAACAACTACAATCGCTCCATATTGGTGAGCAATTTTAGTTATTTCTTGAATTGGCACTAAGTATCCCAAAACGTTAGTCACATTAGCTAAGACTACTACTTTGACCTTTGGGTTCATAACTTTTTTAAAATTTTCAACGGTTAATTGACCATGCTTTGTCAGTGGAATATAATCAACAATCGCCTTTCTTTCCTCAGCGACTTTAAACCAAGGTAAAATATTACTAGCGTGTTCTGCTTCAGAAGATAAGATAACATCACCGGGGTTTAAGTATTTTCTCCCAAAACCATGGGCGACTAAATTTAAGCTAGCACTAGCTCCTGAAGTAAATACGATTTCTTTAGCTTCCGCATTAATAAACTGAGCGACTTTGTTTCTAACTTCTTCATATTTATCACTTAACATGTAACTAAGTTCATAGTCACCCCGATTAATATTTACTGAATAATTTTTATAATAATCCACGACCGCATCAATCACAACCTGTGGTTTTAAAGTTGTCGCGGCATTATCTAAATAAATCAAGGGTTGATTTTGCATAGTTTTATTTTGTAACATTGGAAAATCTAATCTAATTTTATTTACGTCAAACATAACTCCGCCACCTTTGTTGTAATAATATCTCTAAGATACTTTTGGAGACTAGGATCTTCAATTACTTCAGCTACTGGTAATAAATAACCTAAAGCAATTAATCTTAAAGCTGCTTCACCACTTAAACCACGACTTTGAAGATAATATAGTTGTTCCTGATCTATTTGTCCAATCGATGCTGCATGACTGGCTTCAACTTCATTTTCATCAATTAGTAATTGAGGTAGAACTTGACATTTTTCAACTTTGTCAATCGTTAAGACTCGTGAAGTCTGATGAGAAACGCTTTGTTTTGAGCCCTTTAAAATATGACCAGTTACCGTCATATCATACTCGGCATTAGCTAATACAATTCCATAATTTTCTAAATCAGAATTAGTATAACTCGCAAAATGTTGGGCTTTTAAATCAAAAGCTTTCTTGCTATTAGCGAGCAAGGCACAATTAGCTTTAACAGTAGCCCCTTTTTTCATCAACAAGTACTTACTTTGATAATTCAAATTAGCTCCAGTTAAATCCCCATAAACTACTTGATAAAAAGCATTGTTTAAGATAGTAGTTTCTTCCTTAAAATTAACTATTCCTTCATTTTCATTCCAAAACAAAGTAACTAACTGAGCGTTATCATTTATTTTAACTTGTAAGTCTAAATCAGTATCCTTACCAATTGTTTTAACGAGTAAAGTTACCGCCAGATTTTCTAAGACTTCAAGTTCTAATTCAAGTTTTGAACCACTAATCGTAACTTCATAGCTACCAGCTTCTTTTAAGACTAGTGATTGTGATTTATCAATGATTAGTGAATTAGTCATTTAAGTCCTGGGAGCGTCCTTTATACGCACAAGTTCCAATACTTAAGGGACGTTCTTTAATTATTGAACCATCCTTTACATTAACCCCATATTTATCCGCTAACCACTCATAACCCGAGGAGTCAATCTTATCAGCTAAGCTTTTATCGCCCGATTCAATAATTTTACCATCAACTAAAACATGGACATGAGATGGTTTTACTAAATCATAAAAACGTCCATAATGAGAAATGATTAATAAACCTAAATCCGATTCAGCTTTAGTTTGACTAATCGCATCAGCCACAAATCTTAAAGCATCAATATCTAAACCGGAATCAATTTCATCAAGCATTGCCAATTGTGGTTTAAGTAGGCGCATTTGCAAGATTTCATTACGTTTCTTTTCACCACCAGAAAATCCTTCATTGAGAAAACGATGCGCCAAATCTGGTTTCATATCTAAGGCAACTAAATTAGTTTCTAATTGTCTAATGAAATCAAATAATGGAATCGGAGTTTCACGGTGGGCATTAATCGCAGCCTTTAAAAAATCCGAATTAGTAACACCCGGCACTGATTGTGGATATTGCATCGCCAAAAATAACCCCGCTTTACTTCTTTCATGGACTTCCATTTCTAAAACATTCTCTCCATTTAAAGTAATCTCACCTTGAGTTACCTCAAAATTAGGATGACCCATAATCGCCGCTAGCAAAGTTGACTTGCCATGACCATTTGGGCCCATTAGTGCATGAATTTCATTGGGGGCGATCTCTAAATTAATTCCTTTTAATATTTCATTTCCATCTATCGCAACGTGTAAATCGTGAATTTTTAACATTAAAATAACCTTCCTATAATCCGTAAATTATTATAACATAATTAAGGCGAATTGCACGGAAGACTCTTTATTATTTGACTGGGCACAATTGCATAATTAATTAAAATACCATATAATTATTAGGACCTAATTGAGGAGGTTTTATGAAAGAGTTATTAAAAAAATACTGGTTTGTTTTAGTAATTGGGGTCTTGTTAGTTGCGATGGTAATTTACATGAGTCTCGAACAATTCAGTAAGATAGTTCCTAGTAAAAAAGTCGACGGTAAGGACGTAATCTTTCAATATCAAGAGCAATATGTCACAGCTGATGATATTTATGATGATATCTTTGAGATTGATGGTGAAAGACTGATTATTACCTTATATGAAAATTTAGTTTATAGAAATGCCATTACTCCCGATAATGATTTAATTTCTGAAGCAAAACTTGCCAGTGAAAACTTAATTGTGCGGGCCAAACAACAATATGGCGAAAGATACAAAGAAGCTTTAAAAACCATTTTATTACCTTATGGCTATAGTAAGGGGGTTGATGATCTTAATGATTATTTCTTAACCGAATTCATTAAAGAAAAAGTTATTCTTGATTATATTAAAGATAACCAAACATTGTGGGATACTTATCGTGATGATTTAAATCCGCGGTTAGTTAGTCATATTTTAATCAAAATGGATAATAGTGAAAAACCAACTGCTGAAGAGTTAAAACGTTTAGAAGATGTTAAAGCAAAATTAGCCGAAAGTGATGCTGACTTCCATGAAATTGCTAAGCAATATTCGGAAGATACGGGCTCAAAGGATTCTGGAGGAAAAGTCGGTTTAACTGATAAAAATAATTCTGCTGGTTTTGTTGAAGAATTTCATAAAGCAATTTATTCAGTAGGTATCAATGAAAAAACTGATTGGGTTAAAACGAGTTTTGGTTATCATCTAATCTTTGTTGAATCTAATTCTTTAGATGATATAACCACAGCTGATAATTTCTTAGAAAGCTATTTTAAATATTATCCAAATCTACCTAAATTAATTACTAAAGCAACAGCCGCTAACTTAGATATTGAAATCTCAGGTAATCCCGAGCTAGAAGCTAAAGTAAAGGCTTATTACGATGTTAAGGAGGCCAAATAAATGAAAAAGTTACTTAGTATCAGTTTAGTTGCTTTATTACTTTTAACTAGTTGTGGTAATAAAGTCGCTCAAGTTAGCAATAAAAATGAAACTGTAATTACCGTTGGTGATAAAAATATTACTAAAGGTGAATTATATGGTTATATGAGTGCTTATGTCAGTAGCGCTTCATATTTAAAATTACGTAAATTAATTGTAGAACATTATGTACCGATTACGGCCGAGTTAGAAAAAGAAGCCCAAGAAAACCTAGAGCAAGAAAAAAAGGAATTAGGCGATTCTTTCCTAGCTACTATTTTAGAGATCGGTTATAAAGATGAAGCTGATTATTACCAAAATGCTGTCTTACAAACAGTTCGTGCCATTGAAATGTTTAAACAATACATTAAGACTAATCTTACAACTTTAGCTGATGATTATAAACCTTATCAAATTAGATTAATGCAGTTTGATTCAGAAAGTAAAGCAACTTCTGCTTTAGATCAAGTTAAAGATGGACAAGACTTTGAAGCAGTCGCAAAAGAACATTCTAACCCTTTCTATCAAGGTTTGAAAGAAGTTGTAGTAAGAACGACAAATTATCCGAAGGTTGTTTTAGAAACAATTACTGAACAAACTGGTCCGACTTTAATTCAAAAGGTCATTACTGATGAAGTAACCAAAAAATATTATGTAATTCAAATTATTGCAACTGATGTTACTAAATTTGAAACCGAGTTTATTGAACGTTTACAAATCGAAGAAAAAGTTATCAATGATTTATATGCTGAATATGCCAAAGCGGGTAAATTCACTGTTTATGACATTAATGTTTTAGAAACATTACAAGATAATTATCCAGATTTATTTG
>CAYUXU010000034.1:0-9387 GCA_964449005.1 uncultured Erysipelotrichaceae bacterium
ATGATAAATCACATCTGCCATTACTTGATAATTATTTAAAAGATCCACTTTTACTAACCAGTTATAAGGAAGCTTATCAAGCATATCATCAAGCTAAAATTGCTTATCAAAAACTTGAAAACGAAACTTTTAGTGAAAGTGAAATTGATTATATCAAATTTCAGTTACAAGAGATAAATTCGATCGATCCCAAAGAAAACGAAGAAACTGAGCTTGAAACTAAAATTAATCAATATAATTCCTATGAAAAAATTTATCAAAGTGTTGAAGCTTCTTTAGCGCACTTTCAAAAGCAAGAAGGGGTCTTAGAAAGACTTTATCAAATCAAAACGGATTTGGAAAAAATCAACTTTGAGCCTTATATTGCAGAGCTTTTAAAAGGTGTTGAAGGCAATTATTATGAATTAGAAGAAATATCACGCCAACTTCAACAATACTTTGGCCAATTAGAGTTTGATGAATCAAGTTTTAATGCTTTAAATGAACGACTCTTTCAAATTAATCGTTTAAAGCGAAAATATGGCAATAGTTTAGAAAATGTCTTGAAACAAAAACAAGAATTTACTGAGAAATTGGCAATCTATGAAAATCGGCAGGTAATCTTAGATGAAGCTGGTTTAAATTTGGCAAAATTAGAAGAAAAAGCTTTAATCTTAGCCCAAGAACTTTCTTTAAAACGACAAAAAGTAGCTCTTGAGTTAGAAAATGAAATTTTCACTCATCTAAAAAGTTTAGAACTACCGCATGCTATCTTTAAAGTCGTTTTTGAAGCAAAACCACTGGGAAATGATGGAATTGACCAAGTTGAGTTTCATCTAGCAACCAATCCTGGCCAATCATTGGCGCCGTTAGTTAAGGTAGCCAGTGGTGGAGAATTATCACGCGTTATGTTAGGCTTAAAAGCGATTTTTTCGAATTTACAAGGAATTGAAACTATTATTTTTGACGAAATTGATATTGGTATTAGTGGCCATGTCGCTAATGCAATTGGCCAAAAAATGCGAGTTTTAGCTTTAGATACCCAAGTACTTTCGATTACCCACTTACCGCAAGTTGCTTCGACTGCCCAGTATCATTACTTAGTAAGCAAAGAAATTAAAGACAATATGACCCTTACAACGGTTAATTTATTAGATCAAACAGCTCGAATCGCTGAATTAGCCTTTATGGCGACTGGAACTACCAGTGAAAATGCTTTAACTACTGCCGCAGAGCTCTATCATCAAAATCAAAAAGTATGGAACGATTAATTTTTCACATTGATTTAAATGCTTTTTATGCAACTGCTGAAGCAATTAAAGATTCTAGTTTATTAGGATTACCGTTAGTGGTCGCTGGAAGTAGTAAAAGAAGTGTCATTACTACCGCGTCCTATGAAGCTAGAGCCTTTGGGATTAGAAGTGGTATGCCAGTCATGCAGGCATTAACTTTATGTCCTGATCTTGTCTCGGTTCCTATCGATATGGCTTTTTATCAAAAGCTTTCGACTGATTTTGTGAGCTTTTTAAATCAATATACTCCACTCGTAGAACAAGCAAGTATTGATGAATGCTATTTAGATATGAGCTCTTATCTGAGTGAAAAAAGACCACTTGATCTAGCTTTTATTATCCAAAAAGAATTAATGGAAACTCTCGAGCTTAAAGCTAGTATCGGAATTAGCTATAATAAATTTTTAGCTAAGATGGCTAGTGATATGATTAAACCACTTGGAATCTCAATTATTCGTGAAAATGAAATAAAACAAAAGATATGGCCAATTCCTATCGAAAAAATGCATGGAATTGGGAAAGCAACCGCTCCGAAGTTGCGAAAGCTAAAGATTGAAACAATTGGCGATTTAGCAAGTTATCAAAATATTACTAGTTTAAGAAAACATCTTGGTAAAAATACTCAGGCTTTCATAGATAATGCCAATGGAGTAGGGGAGAGCATTATTAATGTTGATCAAGAGATTAAATCGTTAAGCCAATCTAGTACCTTTGCTGAAGATGTTACTGATTATGTAGTAATTACTGAGTTATTCGCTAAACAGGCTAAGAAGCTCGCAAAACGGCTTGAAAAGCATAATTTATTAACTAATAACATTACAATTACTTTAAGATATAATGATTTTAATACAATTAACAAATCAAAGACTTTAAATCATTTTATTTCAGAGAGCTCTGATATTATTTCCGAGGCACTTTTACTCTTTGATTCAAATTATACTGGACAACCACTACGCTTAATTGGGATTTCTCTTGCCAATTTAAAATATGAAAATGAAGCCATTAGTCAGTTATCCTTATTTTAAGTAGGTGAAATTATGCAAATAAAAGAAGCAATATTAGAATATTTACATCATTTAATTGTTAATCAAGTTAAAGCTAAAGCTACAGTTGAACGTTATCAAACAGTATTAAATAACTATCAGGATTATTTAAAAGAAACTGCAATTACTGAAATTAATCAAATTGATACTACTGATATTCAAACTTATTTAGGATTATTAAAAGAACAATATCAACCAAAAACAGTCTCACAAAGCATTTCAATAATTAGAAGTTTTCATAATTATTTAGCAAATCATTTCTCAAACCTTAATAATCCAGCTTTAAAGATTAAAACAACTAAAACTCCATCTAAATTACCAAAATTTTTCTCAGAGGATGATTTAGAACACTTTTTCGCTTCTTTTTCTGATCAAGAAAATGATGTTTTTCACCGCGCAATCTTTGAATTACTTTATGCCACGGGATTAAGAGTTACCGAATTAGTTAGTTTAACCTTCCAAGAGCTAAATACTAACAATCAAATGATCAAGATTGTTGGCAAAGGCAATAAAGAGCGAATTATACCAATCGCAACATACTCACTAGAAATTTTAGATAAATATTTAAAGTTGCGAGAAAAATGGAATAAAAAACAGTTGAAAAACGTCTTTATTAAGCCCAATGGTACGGCTATCACGCGCCAATATGTCTGGAGTATTATGAAAAAACATTTAAAGTTAGCTAATTTAGATTTAAAGCTATCACCACATAGTTTCCGTCATACATTTGCGACAGATTTACTGGATAATGATGCTGATTTACGAATAGTCCAAGAATTATTAGGACATAGCAATGTCACCACAACCCAAATTTATACCCATTTAAGTAATAAGCGAATCACTGATTTATATGAAAAATTTCATCCTAAAAGCGATAATTTAAATAAGGGAAATCACGATAAAGATTAAAAGAATGTGTTACAATAATTTAGTAATTGAAATTTAGGAGGACTTATGAAATATAATCGAATTATCACAATTGTTTTGGATTCAGTTGGAGTAGGAGCCAGCTTTGATGCCGAAAAATATGGTGACTTAAATACGGACACTTTAGGCCATACGGCTTTAGCAGTAGGGGGGCTTAAAGTTCCTCATCTTCAAAAACTTGGTCTTGGTAATCTCCATCCAACCTTGGGAGTTACACCAGTCGAGAATCCGTTAGGATACTTTGCGAAAGCAACCGAAAAAAGTGTTGGTAAAGACACTATGACGGGGCATTGGGAAATCATGGGCTTATACGTTGAAAAACCCTTTATTACATTTACAGATACTGGGTTCCCACCTGAGTTAATTGAAGAATTAGTTGCAAAGACTGGTCATGAAATAATTGGCAATTATTCTGCTAGTGGTACTGAGATTATTGATAAACTAGGAGAAGAACATATTAAAACTGGGAAAATGATTGTGTATACTTCAGCGGACTCCGTTTTACAGATTGCGGCTCATGAAACTCATTTTGGTCTAGAAGAATTATACCGTTGTTGTGAAATAACGCGAGAAATCACAATGAAAGATGAATGGAAATTAGGACGAATTATAGCTCGCCCTTTTGTTGGGGAAAAAGTAGGGGAGTTTAAAAGAACCGCTAATCGCCATGATTATGCCTTAAAACCATATGGAAAAACGGTCTTAGATAGCTTGAAAGATGCTAATTATGATGTAATTAGCGTCGGAAAGATTTATGATATCTTTGATTCAGAAGGAATTACTGAATCAAACAAGTCACAATCGAGCGTTCATGGCATGGAGCAAACCATCGAAATCGTTAAAAAAGACTTTAAAGGACTTTTATTTACAAATTTGGTCGATTTTGATGCTTTATGGGGTCATCGCCGTAATCCAGTTGGCTATGCAGCTGAATTAGAGGCTTTCGATGAAAAACTGGGGATTTTACTACAGGAATTAAGAGATGACGATTTACTAATCTTAACTGCAGATCATGGAAACGATCCAACTCATACCGGAACTGATCATACCCGTGAAATGATACCAATTTTATTTTATTCTAAAAAACATCTCGGATCAGGTTCATTAATGACCAGCAACACGTTTGCATCAATTGGGGCTACGATTGCTGATAATTTTGTAGTTAAAATGCCCGAATATGGCTTTTCATACTTAGATGATCTAAAGTAAATATTACATAATATACATTATGCGAAGTTACTTTAAGATTTCTTTTATTAAGATGGATTCATCATTATAGAGCTCTAGGAGCTCTTTTTTTGTCCAATTGACTGGTAAATCTGGATCGTTTTCAATTACTGCTTTATCTATAAAGCGAAAAGTGTAATCGTCATTAATCGGATTGACTGTTAATTTTAAGGGCTCGCCACCATAATCTACAAAATTACTTACAATCCAGACTGGAAAAAATTTATTTCCTTCAATTAATTGTGAGACACCATTAAAACAACCTTCTTCTTTACCACTGACTTGATAATAAGTATTCTCCCCTACTAGCACCTTATCTGAAATATTCTTAAATATCGCACCATCTTTAAAATAAAGGTATTTACCGTAACTTGTGCTACAGGAAGTGCTGCCTTGGTATTGTCTTCCAGTTTTTGATGGTGTATTGCGTGCAATTATCATATTATGAGTAATAATTAGTTCTGAATCTTTTAGACGAGATATTATACGATATTCTAGGTGATTTCTCTTTAATACGATATCTTCTAACATTGGATAATAAAATGGAATTGAAAAAGATTTATCAATATCTTTTCCTGTGACGATTAAATCAAAATAGTAAATTTCATCCCTTTGAAACTGACTTAAAGGGATATTAAAGTAAAAACCAACATTTTCGTAATTATAGTAACAATTAGCGGCATCTTGATAATAGTTAGTCTTTGCACATTTTTTAGCTCCATTGTATTTCATAGTCTCGGTTTGGCTTACAGCTCTTATTTCACCTAAATAAGTTTTAGTCTCTTGAGTAGATTTGGCTTCAATTTGATAGCTATGAGTAGCTTCTGACTCAAAATGTTGCATACCATTTAAAAACGCCCACCCTGTAATAATTAGATGGTCGTTTTTTAGTTGAATACTCTTTATTTCATAGGGAAGTTTTTGTCTCGTCAAAGTTTCTAGAGCTTGAGTAGTTATAACCGAATAATAAAACGATAAGCTTATAATACTCGTTAAGACAATAATTATAATTTTTTTCAAAATAAAAACTCCTTTCTACTTAAATATAAGTTTTTGGGAGTTATTATCCTAAATTAGTTACGACTTTTCCGTCCCATTCCAATGTAATGAAACATATAGAGAAACGTTGTTATTAAAGCAGCAACATATGTAAAAGCAGCGGCATTCAACATTGATTTGACATCATCTAATTCATCAGAAGCGACAATATTTAATTCTTTCAGCATGACACCTGCTCTTTTCGAAGCATCAAATTCAACCGGTAATGTAATTAATTGAAAAAGTGCTAATAACAAGATCAGGGCTACTCCGAAATAAATAACGTTAATCAGTTGTGCTGATGCTCCAATAATGATTACCAACCAGCCCAGATTTGATCCTATTAATGCAGCCGGTAATAGTAAATTACGAATCTCCAGAAACCTATATCCTGTTTTATGTTGAATCGCATGCCCTACTTCGTGTGCCGCAACCGCCACTGACACAATACTGCGGCCATTATACACTTCTGGCGATAAATGAACTGAACGATTTTTTGGATCATAAAAATCTGATAGCGTTCCAGCATTAACCGCCTGAATCGAAACATTTTGCAAACCGTTATAATCAAGAATTGCCCGGGCTGTTTCTGCTCCAGTTAGTTGACTGTCAACCGGAATTTTTCGATATTTCTCAAACTTACTATTAACAAGGGTAGATGATAAAATCATTAATCCAATTGCCAAGATAAAATACATTATTTCTGCCCTCCTTTACATTTTTTTATTGAATTGATTCCTTTAAGGCCTTTGCAGCTTTAAAGGTAGCGGCATTAGAGGCAGGAATCATAATTTGTTCTTTTGTAGCTGGGTTAATTCCTTTTCTGGCAGCGCGCGTTTTTACTTCAAACTTACCAAAGCCAGCTATTTCAACTTTTTTCCCCTCACTTAATGCTCCAATAACCTCATCAAAAACGAGATCTACTAAGCCAAGTGAGTCTTTTTTTGTTAAATCATAGTTCTCAGCAACTACTTCTGCAAGAACTTTTTTATTTAATACATCGTACATTTTCTTACCTCCATTTACCTAATAATTTTAACATTTTAGGGATGGATAAGCAATTAAATTTCTGATGGCTATTATCTTATTCTTCCTTAAGTTTTCGTAGCATTAAGCGTTGTACCGCATCACTTGGAATTTGATTTTTATAAAGTACGTTAAAGACTTGTTCGGTAATTGGCATTGTAATATTAAGTTTTTTACTCATCTCAAAAATCGTTTTCGTTGCTTTAACTCCTTCCACAGTTGCCGTATTATTATTCCAGAAAACACTAGCATTATTATGCTTACCAATCATATATCCAGCTTGAAAATTGCGAGAATTAGTACTAGTACAAGTAACTATGAGATCACCAAGACCGGTTAATCCCGAGAATGTCTCTTCCCTACCGCCTAAAGCAACTCCTAAAAGTTTCATTTCATTTAAACCACGTGTAATTAGAGCAGCTTTGGCGTTATCACCTAAACCAATTCCTGTTAAAATCCCACTTGCTATCGCAATAACATTCTTTAAGGCAGCTCCAACTTCAGCACCGATAATGTCATCACTGCGATAAACTCTAAAGTATTCATTAGCGAAGAGATGCTGCATTTCAATGGCAACAGCCTCATCTTCAGAAACAGCTGTAATAACCGTCTGGAGTCGTCTAATCACTTCTTCCGCATGAGATGGCCCAATCATACTAACCAAACCACGAACAATTTCAGGTTTTAAATGCTTTTTCAAGAAAACTAATGGAGTTTCTAAAGAAACTTCATTAATCCCTTTCGCAACATTAATTATAACTGTTGGATTTTTCAAATTTTGATTTAACAATTCACACATTGCTGCAATAGTATGGGATGGAGTAGCAATAATTACTACATCAGATCCCGCTATTTTCTTTATGTCGGTTGTTGCTTTTATATTATTATTTATCGTAACATCTCCAAAATATTTGGAATTTTGATGATAAATGTCAATATCGACTACTTCATCAACATTAATACCCCAAATCAAAACCTCTTGTTGATTGTCGGCAAGAACTTGAGCTAAGGCGGTTCCCCAGCTACCACTTCCTAAAATAGCTATTTTCATAAAATCCTCCTATCTTTCGCGATTACGAATAATTAACTTTAAAGGTGTACCAGTAAAGTCAAAAGCTTCTCGTAAGCGATTCTCTAAATATCTTTGATATGAAAAGTGCATTAATTCACTGTTATTAACGAATACCACAAAAGTTGGTGGTGCAACTGCTACTTGAGCACTATAATAGATTCTTAACTGTTTTCCATCCTTAGTCTTTGGTGGGTTAATTTGTTGAGCATCTAATATTACTTCATTTACAACATTAGTTTCAAAACGTTTTTGACTATTTTCATAAACCGTATCAATTAGCGGTAAGATAGTGTGTACTTTCTTTCGCGTTAAAGCTGAAACAAAGATTAATGGTGCATAGCTTAAATAGGCAAATTCGTCACGAACTGATTTAGTCAAAACAGTGATACTTTCTTGGTCACTTCCAACTAAATCAACTTTATTATATACAATAATGATTGGTTTGCCAGCCTGATGCGCATAACCAGCAACGTTCTTATCTTGCTCACGAATCCCAGCTTCACCATCGATTAAAAATAAGATTACGTCGCTTCTTTCAATTGCCCCCATTGCTCTTAAGACCGAATATTTTTCAATATTCTCATAGACTTTACCACGTCGTCTAATTCCGGCAGTATCAATAATGACGTAGTCTTGTTCATTATAGCTAAAGGGAGTATCGATTGCATCACGTGTCGTACCGGCAATTTCACTGACAATAACTCGTTGTTGATTTAAAATCGCATTGACTAATGAAGACTTTCCAACATTCGGTTGTCCAATAACCGCAAAATGCAAAGCTTTATTAATTAGGCTTGTTTCATCAGCATTAAAAGTAGCAATGATTTTATCTAAAATATCACCAATTCCAATCCCGTGGGCTCCACTTAAAGCTAGCGGGTCTCCTAAGCCTAAACCATAAAATTCATATATATTATTTAAAAAAGCTAAATCGTCGATTTTATTAACTCCTAATAAGACTGGTTTCTCGGTTTTTTGTAAAAGTGAAGCGATGTAGCGGTCATCATTAGTAATTCCAGTTTTACCATCAACGATAAATAAAATCGTATCAGCTTCATCCATGGCAATTTCAACTTGAGCAAAAATTTCTTCTTGATAAGGCGCAGCTTCAAGTTGAATCCCACCAGTATCAATAATACTAAATTGTTTTGTTAACCACTCAGCTCTTCCATAAATCCGATCTCGAGTAATCCCTGGATTATCAGCGACAATGGCTTTTCTTTCTCCTAAAAGTCGATTAAAAATTGTCGATTTCCCGACATTTGGGCGACCCACAATGGCTAATGTTCCGATAATCATTTATTCACCTAATTTCTTAGTTATTATTTCTTTTATTTGATATATTACTTCTGGAATAGTTAATTCTGAGGTATCAACAGCAATAGCATCTTCAGCTTGCATTAAAGGAGAATTAAGACGAGTTGAATCTTGCAAATCACGTTTTTCAATGTCTTTTAAGATAGTTTCGAAATCAGTCATTTGATCTTTTGCCAAGTATTCCAAATATCTTCTTTTAGCTCGGGCATAGCTTGTCGCTGTTAAAAATATCTTAACTTCGGCATCCTTTAAAACAACCGTCCCAATATCACGACCATCTAAGATGAAGCCTTTTTCTTGCGCCATTTTTTGTTGTAAGGCAACCAGCTCAGCTCTTACCAAGGCGTGGGTTGATAAAACTGAAGCTAACCAAGAAATTTCTTCGGTACGAATTGCTTCAGAAACGTCTTCTCCATTTAAAAATACTTTTTCATTTTTAAACTCAATTTGACATTCTTTAGTAGCA
>CAYUXU010000035.1:0-9147 GCA_964449005.1 uncultured Erysipelotrichaceae bacterium
GATTATCTTTGAAATATTCCGATAAGAATGCATAAGAACTACGGTATTGTTCTGCTATATCAATAAACTTATTAAAAGTTAAGTTTTCCTCTTGAAACGCCTTCTTAGCTCCTTTTAAAATTTGTTCAACAGTAAAAACATTCTTACGATCTTGCACTACAGCAATATCTTTGACATTGTTGGCTAAATATTTTCGAACTAAATCAGTAACGGCTTGTTCAATATTGACATAAACTGACGAAAGATTATCACCTGAAACCCGATTTCCTATTACAACAATTGGGATATCATATTTATTTAAAGCTTTCAGTTGAGTTTCTTCAATCTTATTATTATAAATTATTGCACCATCGACACGCGATTTAATAATATTTTCAACCAATTCATTTATTTCAGAAATACCTTCAGTTATGGTATGTAAAATTACATTATATTTATAAATTTTTGCCACATCTAAAATACCATTAATAATTTGGCCAGTATAAGTGAAACTGGCCTCAGGAATTACTAAAGCTATAGATGTTGTTTTTTGTAAGGCTAAACCCTGTGCAATCGCGTTGGGTTTATAGCCTAGTCTTTCAATTGTGGCTCTAACTCTTAAACGAGTCTCCTCTTTAACTACCGAAGAATCATTTATTACACGAGAAACTGTCGCCGAAGAAACATTAGCTGCTTTTGCGACATCATTAATTGTCACTTTTTTCATCTATTCACCCTTATTAGTATCAGTTACTTCTTTCTTTAAAACTTTGTCTACTGAAGTTTTGGTTTTTCCAACTACATCGTCTTTTACCTTAGCTGCTTTCTCTAGTCCCTTGGCAACTTTTGGTTTTGATGCTACTTCATCAATTTTTTCTTTGCCTTTCTGAAGACCTTTGCTCGTAGCTTTTCCGACTTTATCTAAAGTGTCTTTCACTTTGTCACTTTCTTTTATTTCTTGATACTTCTTGGCAACATCAGAGGAAAAGTGCTTAGCTCCTGATTTAATCTCACCAGCTGTCTTTTGGACTTTTTCATTAGTAGCAACTTTTTGAGCTGCTGATTTAACATCTTTGGCAACTTTTTTTGATGTATCTTTAATGTCAGATACAGTCGCTTTTACCTTCTGATTATCTCTAAAATCTTGAAACTTCTTTTTCATATCTTTTAAAATATTTTCTAGTTTCATAAATTATTCCTCCTTTTGATCTAAATCTGAATTTTCTTCAGCTTCTTTTTTAAAAATATCTTCAACAAATTCCTTAATCAAAACATAATTATCTTTGACAAAATCAACTAATTTGCCAGCTAAATTTAAGGTTGTATTATGTGCTACATCAACAGTATTTGCAATATGGGCAGCGGTGTCTAGTGGTTTTTGTAATTTGTCCAAACTTTTATCAACTGAGACAATAGTCTGGTTGACATTTAATACTGTATTGCTTAACTCACTAATTAGTTTTATTAATTTAATTAATAACCAAATAAAAAACAATAAAAAGATTACCAGTACAATTGGTAACATTAATTGAAATACTTCTGAAATCTCTGCCATCAAGCCAATAAAAAATAACATATTACCATACCTCTCTTACCATAATAAAGCAAAATGTAAATATTTTCAATAGTTTTGATAGCGATTACAATATTTAGATTATTTTTTTAACTTGATCTGCTAAATGGTAAATATCTTTGTCTGACATGAAGACAAAACAGGCCGGAGCTAAACTTGCTAAATAGTCGACTCCCTTTTGATTTTCTTCAATTACCACTGAATTTGTAACTTGATTAGCTAGGAAGTCGATATCAATATCAAGATGACTTTCATAATCATCAATACTATTAAAAGGCAGTAAAACAATCTTATCGGCCAAACTCAATGCCGCATTAATATCTTTAACAAAATGAAAGATTCTTGAAACCCGGTGTGGCTTGTAAACTGCCACTAGCTTGTGATTAGGAAATCTTAACCGAGCTGTTTCCAAGGTAACTTTTAGTTCCACTGGGTGGTGAGCATAGTCATCAATAAATATTGAATCTTTAATTACCTCGACAATAAAACGTCGTTTCACACCATGATAGTTCTCAAAGCCGACTTTAATTTCTGAATAAGTTAACCCTTTTAAAATGCTGACAGCGATTACTGCCAGACTATTTTCCAGTAAATGCGAGCCAACAAAAGGTAATTTAAAGGTACCAAACGGCTGGTTTTGATACAAAACATCAAAACTCATTTCATCACTATTCATCACAATATTAGTTGCTTGTAAATCATTATTAGGATTAATTCCATAATAAATATGAGGTTTATTAAGTTTTAATTTTCTCGTCTTTTCACTGTCGCCATATATAACTAGTGACTGTTGAGCTTGGTCAACAAACTCTTGAAATGCCTTGAAATAATCTTCTTCAGTCTTAAAATAATCAACATGGTCATAGCCAATGTTCGTCACAACTGCGATGTCAGGATGATAAGCTAAAAAATGTCTTTTAAATTCACAAGCTTCAATTATAAGATCTGTTGTTTCTGGTTTCAATTGTCCAGTACCATCTCCAATTAAGTAACCTAGCTTATAATAAGGATTTAATACTGCTGCTAAAAGAGCTGTCGTAGTAGTTTTACCATGGGTACCACTTATCGCAACTGAAGCATAATTTTCTAAAAGCTCACCTAAGTATTCATGATAATACCAAGTTTTGATGGTAGGATTTTCTAAAGCAGCTTCAACTTCGGGATGATTAGGAAAAAAAGCATTACCAATAATGACCTGATAATTGTCTTTAATGTTAGCTTTATTAAAACTTAAAATTGGGATGTGATGTTTTCTTAAAAGGTCTTCAGTAAAAAGTGGTCGATCAATATCAGAACCACTAACTTCATAGCCAAGCTCTTTAAGCATTATTGCTAAAGCTGCCATCCCAGTGCCTTTAATACCAATGAAAAAATACATTATTCATGCTCCTGAGAGAATAAAGTAAATTGTTCTTCTTCCTCATCGACTTCGTAGTAGTAATCCTCAATTAAATCATCTATCGACTCGTCGATATTTAATTCCGGTTCAAAATAATCATCGCTATATTCTGAATCAAACATCGCATCCTCTGATTCCTTTACAACTTTTGATTCGGCAACAGGTCGATTGACTCCATAAATTGGACTTATAACAGTTCCAAGAATACTTTCTTCTTGCGGTTTGGTTTCAGTTTTTTCCCAACGAAACGAAAATCCTCCCTGCGCTAAAAGCATCCGTTCTTGATTAGTTACTCCAAAGATTGGACTAATTACTGGGATAAATTCATATTCTGCTTCTTTTCCTTCTTCAAGCTCGACTACTTCAATCGGTTTTGTGATTACTTCTTCAACAATCTCTTTTTCAAGAGGCGCATCAACAACTTCCTTCTCTTCTGAAAGATTTATAAAAGAGACCCGACTTGAATTATCATCAGGTGTGATTTCTTGATGTGGCTCTGTCTTTAAAACTGGTTCAGTTTCAAAATGAGAAACATCATCTATTTCTTCAATTTCTTCTACTTCTTCAATAAAAAAGTCTTTAATTTTCTTTAACATAACTGCTCCTTTTTATTGCTCTAAAGCATTTTCATCCTCAGTAGTTTCTTTCTCAGGTGTTTCGTTTTGCTCCTCAATTTCTTCTGGACCACCAATATTATCAGTCCAATCGGTAGTATGTTCATATCCTTCGATCATATCAATTAATAGACCATCAGTTTGAGCTGGTAAACGCGTTACTTGCGCATCTTTTAACTCAATTTTCTTCGAGTATAAAGCTACGATTCTATTTTGATCAACATCAACTGTTTTTGCGATTGTAAGTAAAACTGGAATAATCTCACTTAACTCACTGGCACTTGCTACCACAAAATAATTAATATACTTTGTCTCTAGAGCTAGATAAAACTTTGGCCCAGAGATACTAAAAATCTCAATTGAATATTGCTGGACACGATTTAAGAAGTCACGGAATGCCCCCTGATATTCATAAAAGTAGGTCACTTTTAATTCAGATCGAGTTTGAGAAACATTTTTATAATATTTATCAGCAATAATAGCGGCAACATTTAAATTCATTACAATTTGATGATTACGGTAACGTAATAAACTTGAGTTATTATTACTTTCAATCACTGCAATATTATTAGGTAAATAATAAGAAAAAGTTGGTTTATAGTTATTAGGGTGTTTAAAAGGCACCACTGCTTCACCGACATCAATCGCTCTACTAATTTCTAATTTTACTTTGTCAGTATTAGTACTGCAGCCGATTAAGCCCAAGCTCAAGATAATTAAAATAATAATTTTTCTCATAATTTACTTCCTTACTACCACTTGATAGATTGGTTTTCCTAGTTCAACAAACTTTCTTTCATACTCTGTCCAAGGATCACTAAAATCAATTCTCCGAAAATCACGACTTGAACTTTCTATAACAAAACCATAACTTTGAAATTGATTTAATGAATATTCATATAAGTCGACATTATCGGTTTTCATTACTATTTTACCATCTTTAGCTAAAATTTGTTGATATTGCTTAAGAAAACTTTCATGAGTTAAACGTCTTTTCTGATTACGACGCTTTGGCCACGGGTCGCTAAAATTCAAATAAATTGTTTCGATTTGGCTGTTTTTTAACCATTCTAATAAATTTGATGCATCTTTAATCACTAAAGCGATATTATTTAAACCTGCTTCTAAAATTTTTTTTAAAGCTAAAGCAGCAACATTTTTATCCTTTTCAAAACCTAAATAAAATTTATCAGGATTTTGGTTAGCTATTGCTACTAAATAATCACCTTTTCCTACTCCTATCTCTAATGTTAAATTAGGCTTATCAAAAAGTAACTCATTTAAAGGCGGCTCAAAATATACTTGAAAAGGATAATCTTTTAAAAATGGTAAAGCCCAAGGCTTATTTCTAGATCGCATTATTCCGCCAATTTCTTTAAAGCTTTAGCATAAATTGCAGTCGCCATCAGTAAGTTCTTGAGACTAGCCGCCTCATTAGCTTGGTGAACTTGACCGACAAAATCTGGTTTTTCTAAATGCGAAAAGTCAGGTCCAAAAGCAACAAAATTGTCAAAACAACGAGCATAAGTTCCACCACCGATAGTTTTACTTGGCGTAGCTTTGTCACCGGTAATACTTTGGTAACAATCAACTAAAGTACTAACTAACTTCGAATTAGGGTCGACAAATAATGGATCACTTACCGCTAGTGTAACTACTGCTATTTTTGGATTCGCTTGTTCCACTTTATTTTTAATTTTTTCTAAAATTGTTTCTGAAGATAAATCATGAGGGTGTCTAATATCGATAACAATATTTTGTTGTTGTTGATTAATATTAATTTTTCCAACATTTAAAGTAAGATATCCCATATGGGTTCCATAATGCATGATATCAAGTCCCTTACCATAGTAATTACCTAACAGTTGACTCATCAACAAAGCATACTCATCTTGATAAGCTCCACCGATAAATCTTAATAAATGAAGGCCAGCATTATTACCAGTTTCCGGCATGGCGCCATGGGCAAACTCACCTTTAATCTGATACGTTACTAAATCATCATGAACTTGATAAACCCCAGTTAAATGGTTAGCTTTCAAATAAAAATCAAAAAGTTCAGCCTCTAGTGGCGCAACAACACTGGCACTAGCCTCACCAATTACAATATTAGGACGCTCCCCAGCTTGAAAATTATTAATGATTGTTGCTAATTCTGATTTTAAAGCAAGATTAATAATTCCCTTTTCACCGTAAATCACTGGGAAATCAGCATCAGGAACAAAGCCTAAATCTGGGATTGGAGCATGTTTACGATAATATTCCATACAACGCATCCCAGTTTCTTCATCACAGCCTAAGATCAAAAAGATTCTTCGGTTAAGTTTAATGTTTAAATCTTTAATCATTTTTAAAGCATAATAGGCGGCCATGGTTGGCCCTTTATCATCCATCGTACCTCTACCAAATAAGTAGCCCTCTTTATTTACTAAAGTAAAAGGATCACTGTTCCAACCAGTCCCCGCTGGTACCACATCTAAATGTCCTAAGACTCCAACAATTTCTGAACCGGTACCATATTCAATAATTCCAGCGTAACCATCAATGTCATGAACTTTAAAGCCATCACGTTTCGCGATTTGAAACATATAATCTAAAGCACGTCGGTTTTCTAAGCCAAAGGGGGCCTTTTCCGTTTTTGTTGTTTCATCTAATAATGATGGAATCGCAATTAATCCCTTTAAATCTTCAACTAAATTTACTTCATATTGTTTTGCTAATTGTTGCCAATCCATTATAAAACTCCTTTTTAATAATTATACACTGATAATACCTAAAGCGGTAAGCAATTTCATTATCTAAAAAATCATCTCTTAAAAAAAACCTACTTGATTAAGTAGGCTAAACTTTATTTCTTTTTCAGTTTATCGAAGAAACCTTTATTTTTATGATGCTCCACTTCTTGTTGAGCTTTAATAGTTTCATCATTTACTTTAACTAAAGGTTTGGGATTAGGTTTATTTCTTGATTGAGGACGTTGTTCTTCATGCCTTTTTGGAGCTTGTGGTCTTGGTCCATCGCCACGTCTATCTCCTTCCGGTTTGGGTAATAAATCTTTCCGAGAAACATTAACGCGACCTCGTTCGTCAACTTCAATAACTTTAACTTCAAGCATTTGGCCAAGTTTTAAGACATCTTCTGGTTTTTCAACTCGTTCATGAGCAATTTTAGAAACATGTAATAATCCATCAGTTCCTGGGAATAATTCAATAAAAGCCCCAAATTTTTCTAAACGAACTACCTTACCAAGATAAATGTCACCGACTTTAGCAACTTTGACAATATTTTCAATCATGGCTTGAGCTTTTTTAACTGCTGCTAAATCGCTATGATAAATAATTGTTCGGCCTGTATCATCAATATCAATTTTAACATCGTCAGCCTCAGCAATAATTTGGTTAATCATTTTTCCACCGGGCCCAATAACATCACGAATCTTATCAACGTCAATGTTAAAGACGGCAATCTTTGGTGCATAAGTTCCCACTTCAGGACGAGGCTCAGCTATTGCTGCCATCATATTTTCCATGATAATTTCGCGTCCTGCTTTAGCTTGATCTAATGCTTCCTTTAAGATATTTTCGGTAATACCTTCGATTTTTATATCCATTTGTAAAGCTGTAATACCATCTTTGGTTCCAGCCACTTTAAAGTCCATATCACCAAAATAATCTTCCATACCTTGAATATCGGTCAAAATAGAATAATGATCGTCATAGGTGACTAGTCCCATCGCAATTCCCGCAACTGGACTTTTAATAGGAACACCTGCCGCCATTAAAGACATTGAGCCAGCACATATACTAGCTTGCGAAGAAGAACCATTTGACTCTAAAACTTCCGCTACGACTCGAATCGCATATGGAAAATCTTCTTCACTTGGTAAAACTTGTAATAAAGCTTTTTCTCCTAAAGCACCATGTCCAATCTCACGGCGACCCGGACTTCCCATTCGACCAGTTTCTCCAACTGAAAATGGTGGGAAATTATAATGGTGCATAAAGCGTTTTGATTCGACTTCACTTAAATCATCAATAATTTGAGTGTCATTTAAAGCGCTTAAGGTTGTAATCGATAAGACTTGAGTCTCACCTCTAGTAAATAAAGCGCTACCATGAACTCGTGGCAATAAATCAATTTGAGAATTTAAAGGACGAACTTCTGATAAGCCTCTCCCGTCAGGTCGAACTTTATCGATTGAGATAAGTCGTCGCACTTCGTCGGCTACAACATCATGACAAATTTCTTTAACTTGTTTTAAAGTTTTATCACGAGTTTTTTCACTATCATAAACTTGATCAGCATATTTCTCAAGAATTTTTGCTTCAATTTCATCAATGGTATCATAACGTTTACCACGCTCTTTAATACTAACTGCCGCTCTTAATTCAGTTTCTATTTCACTTAAAACAGCTGTTTTTAAAGTTTCATCAACTGCGTAAAGGGTAACTTCCATTTTCTCTTTACCAATTTTATTAATAATTTCACTTTGAAAGTCACATAGTTCTTTAATACGATCATGAGCTAAAAGCAATGCTTCAAGCATTTTTTCTTCGCTAACTTCTTTGGCATTCGCTTCAACCATATTAATCGCTTGCTTTGTTCCAGAAACGCTTAATAATAAAAGCGATTGATCCTTTTCTGCTTGGTTAGGATTAATGATTAACTGATCATCAACTAATCCAACTTCAACGCCTGCAATCGGACCATTAAAAGGAATATTTGAAATTCCTAAAGCTAACGATGAGCCAAACATCGCCGCCATATCTGCACTATAATCGTTGTCTACTGATAAAACTGTGTTGACAACCTGTACCTCATTACGAAAACCATCCGCAAAAAGCGGTCTTAAAGTCCGGTCAATTAAACGGGATGTTAGCGTCGCATGTTCACTAGGACGCCCTTCTCTTCTTAAAAACCCTCCCGGAATTTTTCCTACTGAATACAATTTTTCTTCAAAAGTTACCGTTAGTGGAAAAAAGTCTAAATCTTTAGGACTATGACTAGCGGTAGCTGTAGTTAAAATCACAGTATCTTCATAACGGATCAAGACCGATCCTCCAGCTTGTTTGGCAATTTCTCCGGTTTCGACGATTAAGTGTTTTCCATTAAAATCCAACTTAAATACTTCTTTTGCCATTTTTCACCTCATCCATTTTTCTTTCTAATCATACCATAGATAAGATTAGTTTGATTAATTAATCACTATCGAGCTGGAAGAATTTCAATCCAATAACCATCTGGATCTAAGATAAAATATATCCCCATTGCTTCATTAACTAACTCAACAATTCCAAGCTTTTGATGCTGTGCTAAAGTAGCTTGATAATCAGTTACTTCAAAAGCCAAATGGAATTCTTCATCTCCTAAATCATATGGTTGTTTTTGGGAAGCAAGCCAAGTTAATTCCAATTCAAATTCACTTAGTTCATTACCTAAATAAACAATTATATAGCTACCATCAGCTGCTTCAATTCTTCTTTTCTCTTTTAAATTTAATACTTCTTGGTAGAATTTTAAGCTTTTTTCTAAATTAAAAACATTAAAATTCAAATGAATCATTTTAAAATTCATATTAATCT
>CAYUXU010000036.1:0-9144 GCA_964449005.1 uncultured Erysipelotrichaceae bacterium
TTGTGGCAGTCTTAGCTGCTTCAGTTACAATTGATAAAGTTTTAATGTTAGGTGGTGCGAAAACGAAATCAATTTATATAATTTCTGATCATTATCTCGAATTAAATGATGCAATTCAAGATCAATTAGAAAGAGGAACGACGCTATTATATGGTCGGGGCGGCTATTTAACCCATGATAAGAAAATTATTTTAGTCGTTATTTTACAAACTCAATATCCTAAGTTACACAACTTAGTTAGTAGTATCGATCCCAAGGCGTTTATGATTATAAACAATGCGACAGAAGTAAAAGGGGAAGGTTTTATTAGCCTAAATTCTTAGGCACAGCTAAAGCTAAAGTGATATACTTAAATTGGAAGTGAGAAAAGTATGTTAGAATTTGTCAATGTTTCAAAACAATATAGTAATGGCGTTAATGCCTTACATAATATTAATTTATTAGTTGAAATAGGTGAATTTGTCTATATTATCGGACCAACTGGTTCTGGGAAATCAACTTTAATGAAGTTGATTGATGGTGAAGAAATTGCGACAAGTGGTACTGTAAAAGTCGCAAATATTGATGTTGGAAAGTTGAAGCATTCCAAAGTTCCTTATTTTCGAAGAATGTTAGGAATTGTCTTTCAAGATTATCGTTTACTTAGTCAAAAGACAGTTTTTGAAAATATCTACTTTGCTTTAGAAGCGATTGGTACTCCCGATTTTGTGGCAAGGCGCCGCGTCCGGGAAGTTTTAGATTTAGTTGGCTTGGCAGATAAGGCAAAAGCATTTCCCGATGAATTATCTGGTGGCCAACAACAACGAGCAGCGATTGCTCGGGCAATTGCGAATAAACCGAAGTTGTTAATTGCCGATGAACCTACTGGCAACATTGATCCTAGTAAGTCAAAAGAGATCATTCAAATTTTAGAGCGGATTAATCAAGAGGAAAATACAACTGTCTTGATGGTGACGCATGATGATACGATTGTCAATTTGTTTAAAAAACGCACTATTGCTTTAGAAAATGGTTTTATAGTGGCAGATATTAAACAAGGTGGGTATATGCATAATGATTAGTAGATTCTTTCGCCACTTTCGAGAAGGGGCGATTAGCTTAAAAAGAAATTTCGCTATGAGTCTTTCTAGTGCCGCTGCAGTGACAGTAACATTGCTTTTGGTTAGTTTATTTTTAATTTTGACGGTAAACATTCAAGAAATTAGTCACAACATTAGTGAGAATTTATTAATCCATGTTAAGATTAAAAATGAAGTAGTTTTAGATAGCGAAATCTCAACTCTCCAAAATCGGATTCGAGTCTTAGATAATGTTAGAACTGTAACTTTCTCAAGTCGCGATGATGAATTAAAAAGACAATTGGAAGCCTTTCCAGTTTTAGCGGAAATCTTAAAAATCCGCGATGAAAATCCACTGCGAAATGCTTTTATTGTTCATATTATTGACAAAGAAGATATTGAAAGTACTGCTAAGATGATTGCCAACTTACCAGGCATTGAAACTACGGAATATGGTGGTCAAGGAGTTAATCAATTAATAGATATCTTGGCAACCATTCAAAGAGGTAGTTTCGTTTTAGTCTTTAGTTTAAGTTTATTAGCCATCTTTCTTATTTCCAATACGATTAAAGTAACCATTTACGCTCGTAAAGAAGAAATTAGTTTAATGCGGATGATTGGAGCTTCCAACAACTTTATTAGAGCACCTTTTATGTTTGAAGGAATGCTGATTGGATTACTCGGAAGTATTATCCCGATGGTAATTTCAGCAGTTTTATATTATTATTTCTATAACCAATTTGGAGGACAGTTTTTCTCAGCGATTTTTAAGCTCACTCCTGTCATGCCATTTTTGTTTTATTTGTTAAGTATTTTATTAATTATTGGGATGTTTGTCGGATTACTTGGTAGTTTTGTTTCTGTCACACGTTACTTAAGGTGGAGAAGATAATGAAATTTTTAAAAAACATTTTAATTATCGCGTTACTTGTGATAACGGTAAATTTATCAGTTTTAGCGAATGATTATGAAGATAATCGTGATTGGTATGAAACGGTTTGTTACGATACTGACCTTTCGACTAAGCCAGGCAATAAAGAGAAATGTGAAGGCTATCGTGATTATTTAGAAAGTGCAGCTAAAGATTTAGAGGCTGAACTGAAGCAACAAAAGTTAACGATTGCTCAAATTAGAGCTAATATCGTAAAATATCTTGATGAAATTGAAATTATAAAAGCTGAAATACCAAAGTTAGAAGCACGGATTGCCCAGATTAAAAATAATTTAATTAAGATTGAAAACAACATCATCAAGTTGGATTTAGAAATTGAAGAATTAGAAACAGAAATTCAAACTTTAGAAGATGATATTTTCAATGTTATGGTAACCATGCAGTCGGCAACTTATTTTGATGTCTTTTTAGATTTCTTGATGGCATCTAGTGACTTTGTTGATTTGATGACAAAGATGTCGATTATTAATGACTTCAATGATTACAACAAAGGCTTAATTGATATTCGAAATGAAAAACTAGAATTAGTTGTCGAAAAGGTTAATGAACAAATCGTCCAACGCGATTTAGCTTTAAAAAATAAAAAGGATCTTGAACTTCAACAGAAAGCTTTATTAACCAAACAAGAAAACTATTCCAATATTGTGATGGTTTCACGCGTAGAAGAAGCAGAAATCATTAGAATAATGACAGCTTATAATGCCGATATTTCGGCCTTAAGGCAAAAAATTAATCAAATTAATTTTGGACAAATTCCATCTAGTAATGGTTGGACCCGTCCAATTCGGGGGGGTTATATTTCAGCCGGTGCCTTCTATTATCCAGCCGCGTTTGGTGGTGGAATTCATTTAGGAGCCGACTATACTGGAACGGGTGTTGGAAGTAATATTTTTGCGGTCGCTAATGGCGTGGTATTATTTTCTTCAAATGCTTGTGCCACGGTTGGTGGTTACCCCAACTCTTGTGGTTCTCCCGGAGCTTATGGTGGCGGTAATCAAATTTATTTAATTGTCTCAGTTAAAGGGAAAACTTATGGAATTACTTATGCCCACCTTAAGAAAGATACTGTCTTAAAAGCTGGAACAGTCGTTTATGCTGGAGATAAGATTGGTGAAATGGGTTCATCAGGAAATTCAACAGGTGCTCACGTTCACGTTGAAATTCATTATTTAGGTACGATGTCGATAGAAAGCTTTGTCCGAAGTTGGCGCGGTGACTTCTCCTTTGGAACATCTTGGGGAAGTACGGCTTTGAATTACCGCTGTGCTTTAAATGGGAATAAAGCTCCATGTCGGATTGCTCCTCAAACAATTTTACCTTAATGAGAAATGGCTTGAGCCATTTCTTTTCTTCCTTAGCGATATAATTGAATAATTTACTTTTTAACGATATAATTACTAAGATATTGAGGTAAAATATGAAAAGAAATCAAGACAATAATGCTCCTACTAATCAGGAGCATATTCAAGAAATAAAATTAGTACGTCATAAGTGGCCTGATGAAATTGAAGCAGAAAAAAAACAAAGAGGTCGTCATTTTTTTGTCTTGATTTTGATTATTATTGCCTTTTTTATTGGTGGTTTATTTGGTAGAATTATTAGCTTTAATCCGTATCAAAATCTAGGCAGTAGTGATAAATTTGATGCCATTAGAAAGATTATGAATTCTGATTGGTATTTTGGAAAAGATATTGAAGATTTAAATCAACAACTTTTAGATTATGCTTTAGAAGGTATGACTAGTTTCTCGATTGACCCACACACTGAGTATTTATCAGTTGATGAAATGGCGCAATGGGCAACGAGTTTATCTGATAATTTTGTCGGAATTGGAGTCCAACTTTATTTAATTGATGATCAAGCGATTATTCATCGTGTCTTTAAAGATTCACCTGCAGAGAAAGCGGGAGTACATTCTGGCGATATCATTATATCGGTTGATGGGCTATCGGTCGCAGGTAAAAGTTTAGATGAAATTGCGACCTTAGTAAAAGGTGAAAATCAAACTGATGTTACAATGGGATTTTTAAGGCTTGGTGAACCAATCTCAATCACGATTACTCGTGGTCCAATTACTAGTTCGGCTTATGGTGAATTATTAGCTAATGGGATTGGCTATATTGAATTACTTCAATTCGGTGAAGGAACTCCCAAAGAATTTGAAAAATATTTGAACCATTTTGCGGAAAATAAAGTTGATAATTTAATTTTAGATTTAAGAGATAACGGTGGTGGCTATCTTTCTAGTGTTGAAAAAATTGCTAGTTATTTTTTACCAGTTGGTGAAGTAATTTTAATTCGTGAAGATAAAGCTGGAACTAAACATTTATCAAAAGCTTCAGAAGGCCCAAAATTTGATTTTAATAAAATTATTGTTTTGACGAGTCCCCGTACCGCATCTGCTTCAGAAGTGTTAGCGGCGGCTTTAAGAGTTCAGATTAATGCAATTTTAATTGGAGAGGAAACTTACGGTAAAGGTACGGTCCAAATTACAAGAAACTTTGCCGACGGTAGTGCCTTAAAATTCACTATTGAAGAATGGAAAGCACCTGATGAAAGTAAGATTAATAATGTGGGATTAACTCCTGATTATGAAGTTCTCCTACCAGAAATATTAAATTATTCCAATTTAATGATGGATCCTGAGGCTCATTATAAATACGATTCAGTTGCGGAACCAGTCCGGATTGTCCAAATGTCCTTAAAGTTTTTGGGTTATGACATTAATCGCGTAGATGGTTATTTCGATTCTAAGACAAAAACTGCGATTGAAAAATTTCAAAACGATAGTGGGATTATAGTAACTGGTGAAATCGAAAAGAGTTTATTTGATTTAATTAATAGTAAAGTAATTCGGGCTTGGTATTTGCATCGAGCTGACTATGATTTACAATTTAAAAAAGCACTCGAGGTGATAAAGGATGGCTAATTTTAAACTAGTTTCTCCTTTTGAAGCTAAAGGAGATCAGCCAAAAGCTATTGCAGCTTTAGTGGAAGGCTTAAATTCTAATCAAAGGCATCAAGTTTTACTAGGGGCAACTGGCACTGGTAAAACTTTTACCATTGGGAAAGTAATTGCTGAAGTGAATCGACCTACTTTAGTATTTGTCCATAACAAGACACTGGCGGGTCAACTTTATAGTGAGTTTAAAGAATTATTTCCGGAAAATAAAGTTGAATATTTTGTTTCAAACTTTGATTATTATCAACCAGAAGCTTATATGCCAAGAACTGATACTTATATTGAAAAAACAGCCATGATTAATGAAGAGTTAGACATGTTGCGGTTAGCGGCTTTAAATGCAGTTTTAGAAAGACGTGATACGATTATCGTGGCTTCTGTTGCCAGTATTTATGCTTCAAGTGATCCGAAACTTTATAAAGATATGTTTTTTACAGTTCGGGTTGGTGAAAAAATTAAAAGGTTAGATTTATTACATAAATTAGTTTTAAGACAATATGCCCGGAATGACACTGAATTAAGACGGGGCACATTCCGAGTCCGTGGCGATGTTGTTGAAGTATTTTTAGGATACAAGGATGACTCGATTTTAAGAATTGAAATGTTTGATGAAGAAATTGAAAGAATTACTGAAGTAAATTTTTTAACGGGAGTTTTAGAAAATGCCTACTCAGTTTATAATATTTTCCCTGCTAATCAATATGCTCGAAATAAAGATCAAATATTAGTAGCATGTGATCATATTGAAGAAGAATTAGAAGACCGGCTCGGTTATTTTAAGGAACATGAACAACTTTTAGAAGCACAACGTTTGGAACAAAGAACGCGTTATGATCTTGAAGCGCTTCGTGAATTTGGGATGTGTTCTGGGATTGAAAACTACTCAATGCATATTGATGGTCGCAGACCAGGTGAAAGACCATTTAACTTATATGATTATTTTCCAGATGATTTTTTATTAGTCGTTGATGAATCGCATGTTACTGTTCCACAGGTTCGTGGCATGTATAATGGTGATCGCTCTCGTAAAGAAACATTGGTTAAGTATGGTTTCCGTTTACCAAGTGCTCTTGATAATCGGCCGATGAATTTCCAAGAGTGGGAGTCGGTCATTAATCAAGTGATTTATGTTTCAGCAACCCCAGGTGATTATGAATTAAATCAAGTTGAACAACATGTCGTCGAACAAATTATTCGACCAACTGGATTATTAGATCCCAAAATTAGTGTCCGACCATCTTTAGGTCAAATTGATGATTTAGTTAGTGAAATTAATTTAAGAAAAGAAAAAAATGAACGAGTTTTAATTACGACTTTAACCGTAAAAATGGCTGAAGAATTAACCGGATATTTAAAACAACTCGGTTTAGCAGTAGCTTATTTACATCATGAGACTAAAACCTTGGAACGGATTGAAATTATTCGTGATTATCGAAAAGGTAAATATGATGTCTTAGTCGGAATTAACTTATTAAGAGAAGGATTAGATATGCCGGAAGTTTCATTAGTGGCTATTTTAGATGCTGATAAAGAAGGCTTTTTAAGATCGAGTCGTTCTTTAATCCAAACAATTGGGCGGGCGGCTCGAAATGAAAATGGTGCTGTTATTTTATACGCAGACACTATTACTGCTTCAATGCAAGTGGCAATTGATGAAACCAATCGTCGGAGAACGATTCAAGAAGAGCATAACCGTAAATATAAAATTACCCCGCAAACGATTCGTAAAGAAATTCGTGATACGATTAGTAGTAAAGAAACTCGCGAAATGGCAGCTCGTTTTATGAAGAAAAAAACTAAAACTAGTGGTAAAGATCGTGAGAAATTAATTGCGGGATTAGAAAAAGAAATGCGTGAGGCAGCTCGAGTTTTAGATTTTGAGAAAGCAGCCGAATTAAGAGATATTATCTTTGAAATAAAATCGGAATAGTTTAAGTAAGCTTATAACTGTGATAAGTTATAATAATATGGTGAGGAAAAAATGGAACAAGATTATATTGTAATTAAAGGAGCACGGGTCAATAATTTAAAAAATATTGACTTAAAAGTTCCGCGAAATAAATTAGTAATTATGACAGGTTTATCCGGTTCAGGAAAAACTTCTTTGGCTTTTGACACGATTTATGCAGAAGGTCAAAGACGATATGTTGAATCGCTCAGTGCTTATGCCCGTCAGTTTTTAGGTGGGATTGAGAAACCAGATGTTGATTTAATTGAAGGTTTATCCCCAGCGGTTTCAATTGACCAAAAAACAACCAGTAATAATCCGCGTTCGACCGTTGGAACGGTTACAGAAATATATGATTTTTTAAGATTACTTTATGCTCGGATTGGAATTCCTTATTGTCCAATTCATAATGAACCAATTGAAGCGACCACGATTAATCAGATGGTTGACCAAGTAATGCAACTGGAAGATGGCCAAAGATTAACGATTTTAGCACCCTTAGTTAAGGAACAAAAAGGAACCCATAAAGAACTATTAGAACGCTTAGTTAAAGAAGGTTATGTTCGTGTTCGGGTTAATCATGAAATTCGACTATTAGAAGAAGGAATTATTTTAGAAAAAAATAAACGCCATTCAATTGATGTCGTCATTGATCGAATTGTTAAAAAATCCGATAGTACTTCGCGTCTTCATGATTCTTTAGAGATTGCGACTAACTTGGGGCAAGGTGTCGCAATTGTTCAAACTGGGAAAGAAGATATTTTATTTTCACAAAAATATGCTTGTAAGTATTGTGGATTTTCCATCCCAAATTTAGAACCACGTCTATTTTCTTTTAACTCACCTTTAGGAGCTTGCCATCGTTGTAATGGTTTAGGATTTATTCAAAAAGTTGATATTGATTTATTAATTCCTGATGGTGAAAAATCAATTAATCAAGGTGGGATTGTCTATTATAAAAATATTGTCCAAACCGAAAACATTGATTGGCAAACTTATCAGATTTTACTCGATTACTATAAGATTGATTTAAATAAACCACTGAAAGATATGACTAGTCGCGAAATGGATATTATTTTAAATGGTTCTAAAGAACCGATTAGTTACCAAATTACTTCCCGAAGTGGAAATTCATTTTCTCGAACTGACTTTATTGAAGGAGTTAAAACTTTAATTGAACGACGTTATATGGAGACGACTTCTTCTTCATCACGTGAGTGGTATGGTAGTTTCTTGGCAGAACAAGTTTGTGATGTTTGTCAAAGTAGTCGCCTCAATGAGATGGCCTTAAGCGTTAAAATTAGTCAAATTAATATTTATCAATGGACAGAAATGTCGATTAAACAAGCTCTATTATTTTTAAAGGATTTAAAACTAAATCCTTCACAAGAAATTATCGCCAGATTAGTTTTAAAAGAAATTAATGAACGCCTGCAGTTTTTAAATAATGTCGGTTTAGAATATTTAACCCTAGATCGGATTGCGGGATCTTTAAGTGGTGGTGAAGCCCAAAGAATTCGGTTGGCAACGCAAATTGGTTCTCGTTTAAGTGGTGTCCTTTATGTGTTAGACGAACCATCAATCGGCTTACATCAACGAGATAATGCGCGCTTAGTTTCGGCATTAAAGAATATGCGCGATTTAGGGAACTCTTTAATTGTGGTTGAGCATGATGAAGAGACCATGCTCGCTTCAGATTACATTATTGACATTGGTCCAGGAGCAGGAAGTCATGGTGGTGAAGTTGTCGCCATCGGAACTCCTGAAGAAGTGATGAATAATCATGATTCAATTACTGGCGACTATTTAAGTGGTCGTTTAAAAATTGAAACCCCGAAAAAACGTCGTAAAGGGAATGGCTTAAAACTTCAGGTTTTTAAGGCGGAAGAGAATAATTTAAAAAAGATTAATGTTGATATACCACTTGGAACTTTTATCACGGTTACCGGAGTTAGTGGCAGTGGCAAGTCATCTTTGATTAATGAAGTAGTAACTAAGACTTTATTAACGCACTTACGTCGAGTGAAAATTCGTCCTGGTAAAGTTGAAAAGATTCTTGGTTATGAAAATATTGATAAGGTAGTAGCGATTGATCAAGACCCAATTGGAAGAACACCACGTAGTAATCCTGCCACGTATACTGGAGTCTTTGATATAATACGTGATTTATTTGCCTTAACAGTTGAAGCAAAAGTTCGTGGTTATGATAAAGGGCGTTTCTCAT
>CAYUXU010000037.1:0-9005 GCA_964449005.1 uncultured Erysipelotrichaceae bacterium
CATAAAGTTGGTGACAATGAAAAATGGTATCAATCAAAAGTATTTATTGCCTTTGCGACTACGGAAGATCCAAAGCATACCCTTTTAAAACCATTATTAAGAAGAATCCCAATTATTTGTCGAATTCCAACTGTGGCGCAGCGTCCTGATAATGAGAAAAAAGAACTACTCTATACTTTATTTAATATTGAGTCTGAGAGAATTAATATTACTATTGAAGTAAACAAATATGTTTATCATTTATTATCAAATTTCAATTTTATTGGAAACGTTGGAGATATGGAGAATTGTGTTAAAGTTAGTGTTGCCTCAGCTTTAGCGGAACGTTCTGATAAAAATCAAAATTCAATTAAAATCGATTATCATAACTTGCCGTCTTATGTTATTTTAGAAAGTGCTAAAACAAAAGGAATTAATGAATATCATGATACAGGCGAATATATTTCTTTAGAAGAATTAAAAGAAATTGTCGTTAAAGAAAAAAGTCTTTATCTATTTAATGAAAAAGTAATTGGATATTATTTAGCTTTAAATCAAGACAATAACTTTGAACAGTTTATTGAAGTAGTTCGTGATTTATTAACTCGTTATGTTGAAACAATCACTTTCCAAATTGATAATCGGGATAGTGTTAAAGAAATTATGTATCAAAACATTTTGGAGCATATTCGAGCTCGTTTATCACAACGTTATCGGATGGTCTTTACGAATGCGCAAATTATTAATTTAAGTCGTTTGTTAGCTGACTTTATAAACAATTATCAAGCTTGTGATCGCTTATTAATTGAAAAGAAACAAGTTATTGAAGATTTGGTTGAGAAAATAAAAGTCAAAGATCCGATTAATTATGCTTTAAGTCAAGAAATATTAGATATTTTAAATACCCAAGTTAACTTAGACTTTGGTTTATTGGGCGAATTAGATTTTTACTTATATTTTAGAATTATTCAAAATACTCGGAAATCAGCCCAAACCGTTGCGATTGTCTTAGCTCATGGTTACTCTACTGCAAGTAGTATGACGACAACCGCTAACTATATGTTAGGCAGTCATGTCTTTGACGCTATTGATGTTCCAATTGATATTTCGGCGATAGAAGTAGCAAAGCAACTTTCTGATCATATAAAATCTTTAGAAAACACAAAGAATTTATTAATTTTAGTTGACATGGGTTCACTAGAAGAAATCCATAAAAATATTGTAGTAAATCGTAATATGGATATTGTGCTCTTTAATAACGTAACCATGAAGTTAGTTTTAGATGTTGGAATGATGATTTTAAATGATTTAAGCAGTTATAACATTATCGAAAAAGTTAAAAATCAGGATTATCGTAGTAAACATATTTATATTGAAAGTAAAGAACGTAAGAATGCGATTATTACGGTATGTCCCCGAGACCTTACTACAGCTCATAAATTTAAACAATTATTGCTGGATAGTTTACCGAAGAAAGTTAACGTGGAAATTATTAGTTATTCGTTTGAAGATCTTTATGAAAATAAAGAAAATTCACAATTATTTGAACAGTATGAAGTTAAATATATTGTCGGGACAGTCAATCCTAAGGTCGACGGATACGATTTTATCCCAATTGAGGAATTAGTTGGAAAACAAAACTTAGATAAAATTAAAATGCTTTTTGATAAAGAACTTAATGCCTCCGAATTAGAAGCATTTGGCCATAATATTTTAAGAAACTTCTCACTACAAAACTTAGTTGAGTACTTAACAATTCTGAATCCAGAAAAAGTTATTAGTAATACTGAAGCGAAGCTTTATGAATTTAGAAAATAATTATACGGTAGAAATCCCAGTAAGCGAGATTGCTTACATCTACGATTACATTTACAAAGGTTAGTGTCGCTAAAATAGCCATTAGTGTCGACTCTAAATAAATATTTCACATAAATTCACACTTTTATCCCATAATAGCTCGAAAAAGCGTGCGACAGTATAGTTGGCACGCTTTTTGCTTATAAAGGGTGAAAGGAAGTGGTGAGTTGAATAAGAAAGTTGTTCTTGCTTCGCACGGAGATCTCGCCAACGGGATGCTGTCAGCACTTGAGATGATTATTGGCCACACTGATGACATTTACTCATTTGGTTTAAGTCAATATGCATCTCCAGAAGTTATAAGTCAGGAGGTGGAAAAGATTGAAAGCGATTTATTGATTATTGTTTGCGACCTAAAAGGTGGAAGCGTCTATAATCGATTAATCGAACTTAGTGTTAAGGAAAAGGTTTTGGTCATTTCCGGAATGCATCTAGGTATGGTATTAGAATTAGTGTTGACCAACTTTGACGAGAATTACCGACTACAAGTGGAAAGTATTGTAGAAGCGAGTAAGAATGGTGTTGAATTATTTAATTTACAAAAAGCACTTTCTGAGTTTGAAAAGGAGGCTGATAGATTGTGGTAAGTATTTTACGTGTTGATGCGCGTTTGCTACATGGGCAAGTTGCCGTATCCTGGGTTAATGCTTCAGGTGCGTCTTCTATCTTAGTTGCAGACGATCTAATCATGAAAAATGAAATTGCTAAAATGGCTGTTCAAATGGCAAAGCCAGCGGGCATTAATTTAGCAGTTCGCTCAATCGAAGATGGAATTGCCTTGCTAAAAGATCCACGAACGACCAACATGAAAATTTTTGTTATTGTGAGAACCGTTCAAGACGCACTGAGAGTAGTTGATGCTGTTGAAGGTATTAATTATGTGAATATTGGTGGGATAACGCAAAAAGAAGGTAGTGTTGTCAGTGGAGCTGCGGTGTTTATTAACCAAGAAGAAGCACAGGTTATTCAAGAGTTAATTAGCAAAGTTGAGAAAGTTGATTTTAGAATGGTAGCAAACGAAACCGCAAGATCAGCTGAATCTGTTATTAAAGGATTAAAATTCTAAAAGAGGAGGAATTATGAATTTAGGTCATGTGATTACACTAACGTTAGTATTCTGGGCCCTTGGCGCATTAGATGTCTGGTTCGCCATGCCAATGATTGACCAACCGTTAGTTATTGGGGCTTTAACAGGCCTTATTTTAGGGGATTTAACTTCAGGAGTACGTATGGGGGCTCACCTGCAATTAGTATTCTTAGGAGTTATGGGTATTGGTGGAACATTGCCACCAGATGCTAACACCGGAACTTTGATTGGAACGGCATTTGCAATTTCATTGAAACAAGATATTGAAGTTGCATTGACTTTCGCGATTCCAGTAGCGATGTTAGGATCATTTATTTTCTTCGCAGCTACTTTAGCACGAAGCTTTATTAACCCAATCGTTATTAAATTTATTGAAGAAGGACGTCCAAAAGCAATCGAAGCAATGCATTATGGTGTCTGGATTATAGGTGGTTTACCAAAAGCTATTATGATTTTCTCAGTATTGTTATATGGCTCAACAGTAGCTCAATCAATTATTGACAATATTCCAGCTGCTGTTAATGATGGATTCCAAGTTGCGGCAGGATTAATGCCAGCAGCCGGGTTCGCGTTACTACTTAGAATTATGTGGACTGCCAAATTAGGTGTATATTTCTTCTTGGGCTTTATCCTAGTTTCTTTCTTCCATTTAGACATTATTGCTGTTGCTTCTGTTGGTATCGTAATTGCAGTAATTTTATTCGTGGAGGGTCAAGGTAAACGTGGTGCCCATGCTTCATCAGGAGAGGGGGACCTGTTCAATGATTAAGAATATTAAAAACGTAACACCAGAAGAAAATAAAGTATTAAGACAAGTATTCTGGCGCACAATGGGATTAAGTTCATCTTATACATTTGAGAGAATGCAAGCATTAGCTTATGTTTATGCGATGATTCCTGTAATTGATTTATATTACACTAAAAAAGAAGATAAGATTGCAGCTTATTCTAGACACTTTGAATTATTCAATACTACACCTACTATGGGTGGATTCGTAACTGGTTTATCAGCTTCAATGGAAAAACAAGCTGCTGGCGATCCAGACTTTGATGTAGCATCAATTAACGCGGTTAAGGTTTCTTTAATGGGTCCTTTCGCAGGTATTGGCGACTCAATTTTCTGGGGTTCATTAAGAATTATTTCTTTAGGTATTGGGGCATCACTTTGTGCTGATGGTAACCCAATCGGTATCTTAGTACACTTATTACTATTCAATATTCCTGCATTTGCAGTACGTTACTATGGAGTTTATATTGGATTTAGTTTAGGTAGCCAATTCATGAGAACTGCTACCGAAAGTGGAGTATTAGCTGAAATTACAAAAGCAGCTACTTTAGTCGGGTTAATGACAGTTGGTGCGATGTCTGCTCTTATGATTAGATTCCAAACTACACTAGTCTTAAAACCAACTGAAGGGGTAGAAGTAGTTATTCAAGACCTTCTTGACGCTATTTATCCAAACTTATTACCACTATTATTGCTATTTGGTTGCTACAGTGCGCTTAAGAAAGGGGTTAAACCTCACGTCTTAATGATCGCTATGTTAGTCCTTGGTATTGTTGGTAGAATTATCGGTATCGTTTAAGAAAATATTATAAAGTATAAGATGGGTAACCATCTTATACTTTGTTATTAAAAGTAGAGTAATTTGATTACTCTAATCAAATTTAAAAATAAAAGAAAGTAGGTAAATTATGGTCACATTAATGGATTGCATTAATAGAATTCCTGAAACTGTTGAAAAAATTGTTGAGATGCGTAAAAGTAATCTTTTACCAGTGGTTGAGTATCTAGGGGATAATCTTAAAAATGTTAATGAGATAGTTTTTATTGGTTCAGGAACAAGTAATACATCTTCAGTTACTTCCTGCCGTTTTGTTGAAAGAGCAAGTGGAATTTCTTCTGTAGTTATTTTCCCAAATGAATTTTTAGCTAAAGTAGCTTATAATCCTAATGCACTTTACATCTTTAATTCTCAATCAGGTACTTCTACTTTAATGTTAGAATGCCAAAAAGTTGTAAAAGAAAAAGGTTACTATAATATAGGTTTAACTGAAAATTTAAGCGATAATCCATTAAAAGTTGCAGTTGATGTTCATGTTGACATGGGCTGTGGATACGAAGAGCATGGCACAAGAACAATTGGTTATGTCTCAACTTTCTTAACACATATGCTATTAGGAATGGAATTAGGATTAGCTCGTGGTCATTTAAGCCAAGCTGATTATGATGCTCATTTAGCTGACTTAGCAAAAGTTCCAGCTAGTCATAAAGAAATCGTTGCTAAAACTGACAAATGGTTTGATGACAACAAGCGTAAGTTATTAGGCTATGGCAGTTTCGCGATTTATGGTGGTGGAGCTAATTATGGTGTTGCCCTTGAAGGAGCACTTAAAATATTAGAAATCGCTATTCGTCATCTTTGCGTTGGTTATGAAATCGATGATGGTTTACATGGACCAACTATGGGCTTTACTCGTGACGTAGGTATTATTATCTTAAGCGAAAAGAACAATGCTTATAATCACAAACTATCAATGGGTCTTGCCAGCTTTGGTAAAGATAAATTTGAAAGTGCGCACATTATTGGAGACGATGCTCGTGATGCAATGGACTTAGGCTTCGAACCTAAAGGTGGAGCATTTAGTGCAATTGAATATGCGGCAGTTCTTCAAGTATTAAGTAATCGTTTAGCTGTTGACTTTGGAATTACTCCAAAGCCAATGTCTGAGTGGGTTTTTGAAGGACCAGTTTACTTTAATACACATTTAGATGAAGAGTAAAAGATAAATTAAAAGCACATCACGTGTGATGTGCTTTTTTTATACTTGATACATAATAGCGCAAATTTCTGGGCCAATATGGACTCCAACTGCTGGACATAAGACGTAAGAACTAAAGCTTAAATTAGGGAAAGCCGCTTTGACTAATGGAATAAATTTATTTTGTAATTCTTCATTTTCTTTGTCCGTCGTTAAGATAGTGATTCGCCGCGGATTTTTCTCAACGACGAGTTCTACAACTTTCTCGAGAGCTTTTTGTAAGCTACGAGTTTTATCAATAGCTTTAATTTCATCACCGCTCTTTAATTGTAAAATTGGGCGGATTTTTAGTAAATTAGCGATCATCGCATTGGCGGGAGATAATCTTCCTCCTCTTTTTAAATACTCGATATTGCCAACATAAGCAATTACTTCGAGGCCATCAAAAGCAGTTTCGCTATATTTTACAACTTCATCAAAGCTATTAGCAGTTTTACCAAATTCAATAATATCTTCAATTACTTCCCAACATAAGGCGGCTGCAATTTTCGTGTCAATAACTTTAATATTTTTATCAGGAAATTGTTCTACAGCCATGACAGCTGACTGCATTGTTCCTGATAAAATTTTTGAAATAGTAAAAACTAAAATGTTATCGTAACCTTTATCAATCATCGATTGATAAGTTTCGGCAAAGTCTCCTGCTGAAGGTTGTGAGGTTTGAAAAGTTGCCCCAGCTCTTAAACGAGCATAGATATCCTCTGGAGTAATATCAATAAAATCGCGATAGGATTTTTGTCCCTCAACCACATAAAGTGACTGGACATAAACATGATCAATTTTCGTAACATCCATTGAAGGAATTAGAGTTGAATCAACTACTATACAATATTTTTCATTCATAAATATACCTCTTTCTCTTTATGATATAATTTACTATAGTATAATACAATCATATTAATTGAGTTACAAGCGAACAATAGTTCGTCTAAGGAGCAGCGTGGATACTTTAATTGAAGCAAGTTTACTTGGTCAAGAGATCAAAAGAATTCGTTTAAGTTTGAAAATTACTCAGAAAGAATTGAGTGATGATTTTGTGACGGTTCGAGCTATTCAAAAAATTGAAAGTGGAGAAATTACCCCATCTTTTGAAGTTTTGTTTCATATTGCCAATAAACTAAAAATCGATATGTTTGATTTAATTTTGTCTTCACGAATCCCCTTCTATATTGAAAATCAATTAGATTCTTTACTTGCCATGTTAAATCGAAGTCAACATTTTATCAAGCCTAATGATGTTTCCCAAATTAAAAATGTTTTAACAAAATTTAATAAAATTAAGCTACCTTATAATGATAATTTAAAAATAAATATTATTTATGCGTTATTTAATACTTTTTTTATTGAATTTCGTGATGATACTAGAGAGATTTTAAAGGACCATATCCAACAATTTGATTTAGAGACATATCAACCAAATGATGTTGATTTACTGGCGGTAGCCGGCTATATCAGCCTTGAATCAGATGATTTAAAGTTAAAACAATTAATTGAAAAACTTTTATTAAATCAAGCCTTCTCATACTTCCCAGCTGTGACTTATGCGATTAATCGTTGGTATGAGCGTCACGGAGAATATCAATTAATTTGTGATTTAGCTCAAGCAGCTTTGAACAAAATAGATATTGATCAATCAATTGCCTTAGTTCCTTACATATATGGTCAATGGGCAATTGCGGCTGATAAATTAAATCGAACCGATGCACATGATTTAGCGAATCGTGGCTTAGCTTTATTTAAAATGTTAAATAAACCGGAAGAGTTTAAATTATTAAAGAAATGGCTCAGTAGTGAAATGATTAAGGAGTTAATAGAGTATTAAAATGATACAAAATAGTTATATTTTTCGAAAAAGTAATCGTGCTGACCTTAATGGCATTATGGAAATAATTAATCAAGCTAAAGCCAGCTTAAAGCAACTTGGGATTCATCAATGGCAGGATGGTTATCCAAATCAAGATACGATTCTTCATGATATTGAAAACGAAAATTCTTTTGTTTTAGAAGATAATAATCAAATTATTGCGACAATTGCTTTAGTAAGTGGTGACGAACCAACTTACCAAAAGATTTATGGTGGTAAGTGGCATATAGAGGGAACTTATGTTTCAATTCATCGGATAGCAGTGCGACAAAATCTTCGCCAGGCTGGAGTTGGACTGACTTTATTAAAGCTCAGTGAAGCGTATTTGAAAGCTTTAAATTATAAAGTAATTAGAGTTGATACCCACTATCAAAACCAAGCTGCTCTGAATTTATTTGAAAAACATGGTTTTATCCGTTGTGGAGTGATTTTCTTAAGAGAGGAATTTGATGTTGACGTAGCTCGAATCGCTTTAGAGAAAGCCATAAAATAGGGCTTTATAGTTGTAGATAGATAAGATAAAAGTATAATAAAGATAAAGAAAGGAAATTATTATGGCAGATTTAAATGATTTAATTGATGAATTAGTTGGTGCTAAGAAAACCACTAAGAAAACAACTACCACAAAAAAAGCCGCTCCTAAAAAAACTACTACAAAAAAGACAACCAAAAAAGTAACAGATATGTCAGGTAAAGCCAAAGCTAGTAAGCCCAAAGCTTCTAATGATATGTTAGGAGATTTACTAGGTTCTATGACATCAGGTCAAGGCGGTAGTGACTTATTATCAGGAGTTTTAGGATCACTTTTAGGTGGCTCAGATAGTTCAGCTAGTAAATCTAGCGGGGGATTAGATTCTCTATTAGGAGGACTGTTAGGTGGTTCAGATAGTTCAGCTAGTAAATCTAGCGGGGGATTAGATTCCCTATTAGGAGGACTTTTAGGGGGTTCAGATAGTTCAGCTAGCAGCGGTGGTTTAGACTCGCTTTTAGGTGGTCTTTTAGGAGGCACAACAGCAGCTCCAAAAGCAACTAAAAAAGGTGATGATTTATTAAATAGTATGTTAGGTGGAGTTTTAGGATCACTAACTGGCAGTAAATCCGCAACTAAAGCCAAACCGAAAGGTTTCTTAGATATAATTATCGGAATTATTGTAGCGAAAGTTGGATCTAAAGTTGCCGGAAATATCTTTAAAGATTTCTTAGGTAATTTAATTGGAACCAAGAGTGGAATTGCTAGTTTAAATCTCATGGATACTAGCGAAAGTGATGCTTCAAACTTTATTATGGATAATTTTATGTCAGTTTTAAAATCTCAAGTTAAACCAAAAGAAGCTGATGATATTGTATCTGAGATTAAAAAAGAAGCAATGAAATTTATTGGGAAGTAAAAAAAAA
>CAYUXU010000038.1:0-8988 GCA_964449005.1 uncultured Erysipelotrichaceae bacterium
GTTTTCTTCCATGTTCAAATCTGTTTCGCATCGCTTCCCTCCTTTCTATCTGCAATAAGCATATATGCAATATACATATAGTAATTCAAATTATTTAATTTGTCAAGCTTAGTGTCAAGTAAGTGTGGAATAATTGAGTTAAATACCCATGAGCGTAAGTGAATGGGTATTTTAATTTTTTGCGATGATACCTTTAACCCAATTAGAAGTAGCTGATTTATCATAACGAGTTCTTTTCTCAAAGATCGATAAGTTGATTGGTTTATCAAGTATTTTAATTTTTTCTTGATGTGGTTTAATATTAAGTGATTTTAAATATAGTTTTCTTAAGTCATAATTATTTAAGTAATGCATGCGATGGTTTAAATATATTTTTAAATTCTTCTGACTATAAGCTTTTGGGACACTAGTGAATTGTGAAGCTAAATTATGAGAGATAGCCGCTTCCATACTACAGGGTATCTTGAGGTGGTGAAGTGTGTTTTGAAGTGCTTTCCAATTCTTCTTAAGGTAGTTAATATTTACATCAGCTTGTTTTAAGTGTAAGTCTTCATTTTCAAGAATTAGCTTAGTTAATTTATTAAAATTAGTTTTATCTTGATTTTCTATGTATTCAATTAACTTGGATTTAATATCAGGATGACTAGTAATTCTATTAAGAGCTTGCCGATAGTGAAATTTGTCTAAAGAAAAGGTTGTAGTGGTATTTGAAGTCTTTAATTCAGCTTGTGCACTTTTAATCCAATTGGCTCCATCTCCTAAAAGATGAATTTGTTTAATTTTTCTTAAATCATAACAAGCCCCTAATAGATGATGAACCTCTTCCCAGAAAAAGGGGCCTGTAGCGAAGAAAACATACTTGTTTAAGAGATTAATACGCTTATTGACGAGTTTTCTTGACTCAAAGATAGTAACAGCCTTAACCATTTCTTTCTTCTTCAGGCTGTTTTGAAGGGCGATAAACTTCTCATCTGCCATAATCATTAAACTATCTACCTGACTTGAAGTAGGTGGTGGCTCAAAAATGAGTTGGCCTGCTTTAGTAATAATATTAAAGACAGTTTGTCTTGAAATCCGATAGTGCTCTCTTTTAGACTTTAAGGAAAAAGGACTATAAATTCGATCACCTATCAACTCTCCTACCTTAATCATAGAATTAAGTTTCGCATAAGTTTCAACTATCATAGCTTTGACACAAGGGTCATAGCGATCATATTTCGGTAACCCTAACTTTTCATCGACATGGGCATAAGTAGATTTATTAATCCGCGATTGATAGATAGTTCTATGAAAGGTAATAATCCCAACTGGGGTTATTAGAGTCCGAGGTCTTTTATCTTTAACATAGTAGCGTTGACTCCTACCCGGTAGTTCTCTAAATTTTTCATCAATAGTTTCAATAATATTAACTAGCTCTTCTCTAATTTTCTGATAAAGATGGTCTGAAACACTAGTTAATAAGTCAGTATAATTATCGATAGTATAACTTGTGTTAAGGGGTGAGATTAAGTTTCTAATAGTAATTTCTTCTTTGATTAATGAAGTTAGTATCTTTTCAATATTTGTCTGTGGTAAAATAGTCATGGCGGTATATCTCCTTAATTTTGTTTAACAATTTAATTATAAGGTATATCGCTTTTTTTATTCCACACTTATTTTACACAATCTAATAGACTAAAGGACTTGTCAAATTAAGTTGGCTATGATATATTAATAAGGCGCTATCAGAGTTGGAAAAGTACTCAAGAGGCTGAAGAGGTGCCCCTGCTAAGGGCATAGGTCGGGTAACCGGCGCGAGGGTTCAAATCCCTCCTTTTCCGCCAAATATATGGTCCAGTAGTGTAGCGGTTAACATGCCTCCCTGTCACGGAGGAGATCGCGGGTTCGAGTCCCGTCTGGACCGCCATATTTCGCAGGTGTAGTTCAATGGTAGAACGCGACCTTGCCAAGGTTGAGGCGGGAGTTCAATTCTCCTCACCTGCTCCAGGTCAAAGCTAAGATCAATCATTCGATTGATTTTTTTTTGGATTTTTCTAGTTATTTTAGTTATAGTTGAAGCAGAGGAAGTTATGGAAAAAGATCAAATAAAAAAAGTAATTAACTTAATAATTGAAGCTAATGACGCTACTTCACTTGTTGAAAAGGAACTAAAGCAACATAGTTTTCAATCAGAAAACATTATTTTAATTGCGATTGGAAAAGCAGCTTGGGCTATGGCCTTAGGAGCAACAAGAAGTTTGAAAGATAAAATTAAAGCTGGAATTGTAATTACAAAATATGGTCATAGTAAAGGACCAATTGATCCTTTAAAGATTTATGAAGCCAATCATCCAATTTTAGATGCAAATACATTGTTAGCTAGTCAAGAAGTTGTAAATTTAGTCAAAAATTTAAAACCTGAAAGTGAAATATTATTTTTGATTTCTGGTGGAGGATCCGCTTTATTTGAAATTCCATTAATTAGCTTAAAAGAACTTAAATCTATCAATCAACAATTGTTAGATGTTGGAGCAAATATTAACGAAATTAATCTAATCAGAAAGAGATTTTCTCAAGTTAAGGGTGGAAAATTTGCGAAAATGGTTGAGCCAATTCAAATTACTAATTTAATCTTGTCGGATGTGATGGGAGATAATTTAGATTTAATTGCTTCTGGACCAACTGTCACTGATACCTCAAATCAAGCAGAAGTTTTAGATATCATTAATAAATACCAAATTACCCTTTCCCAAGTAGCTAAAAATATTTTAGAAGAATCATCTTTTGTGAAAGAAACTAATACCAAAACTAAAATTCTCGCTAATAATAAGAGCTTAGTTTTAAGTGCTAAAAACATCTTAGAAAAACAAGGTTATTTTACTATTCTTATCCCAGAGCAATTATCCGGGGAGGCACGCCATGTAGGAGAAGTTCTAGCTAAATTAGCTTTAACAAAAATAGATACTGAAATTCCACTTGCCATTATTGCTGGGGGAGAAACAGTCGTAACAGTTAAAGGTCAAGGGTTAGGCGGCCGTAATCAAGAATTAGCTTTAGCAGCTACCAAAAGTTTATCGCAGACCAATAACATAACCTTAATTAGTTTTGGTTCTGATGGGACTGATGGTCCGACTGATGCCGCTGGTGGAATTGTATCCGGAGATTCTTATCAGAAATTATTAGATGCAGGATTAGATTTAATAAGTATTTTAGAAGATAATAATTCATATTATGCTTTAAAGAAGATTGGAGATTTACTAGTTACTGGTCCAACTCAAACGAATCTTAATGACTTGGTTATCATAATTATTGAGCCAAAAATATAAATAAAGGTATAACTTTTTTAAAAAAACAAGCAACGTGCTATGATTAAAAAGGAAGGAAATATTATGTATAAAATTTTATTAGGAACTTATACCAGAGACAAAAGTGAAGGAATTTATCAAGTTGATTTAGCAAATAATAAGTTGTCAAATTTAAGTTTATACATTAAAACTGACAACCCAACTTATCTCGCTTGGGGAACTAATCACCAGGAATTAATTGCAGTTGCATCTGAAGGGGAATTAGCGGGGGTTAAAATCTTTCAAGAGAAAGATTTAAAGGTAAAGATTTTATCGAAACAGACAGCTCCCTGTTTTGTGAGCTATCAAAATGGAAATTATTATAGTGCTTATTATCATGAAGGGAAAGTTGAAAAGTATTTTAATGATGAATTAGTAGCGGAAATGAATTATCAGAAAACAGCTAAATCACATTTTATTTTGCCTGATGAAAATAAGTTATGGGTAGTAAACTTAGGCGAAGATAAAATTTATTGGATTTTAGAAGATGAAATTATTACTTATCAAACTAAGGAAAACTCAGGGCCAAGGCATTTAGTCTTAGGTGAAAATGACTTGGTATATGTTTTGACAGAACTAAGTAATGAAGTTCTCGTTTTGAAAAAAGAAGCTAAGCAATTAACTTTGCGACAAACCATCCAATTAGAAGGAGAGCCAACTAATCAGTCCGCAGCAATTCGTCTTTCTAGTGATAAAAGATATTTATATACTAGTACTAGAGGAGACGATTTCTTAACAGTATTTCAAGTTGGTGAGGATGGTTTATTAACAAAAATTCAAACGATTAGTAGTTATGGAAAACATCCTCGTGACTTTGCCTTAAGTCCAGATGATAAATTTCTGGTATGTGCTAATCGTGATAGTAATAGTTTAACTTTATTTGAAGTAGATAAAAGCAATGGCCGGTTACGGCTGCTAGAAAAAGATGTGTATGCACCAGAAGTGGTTGCAGTCTTATTTTATTGAGGGGGAAAATAAATGAATCAAATTGGAGTAATTGGTATGGCTGTGATGGGTAGGAATTTAGCCTTAAACATCGCTGACCATAATTATCAAGTCGCAATTTATAATCGGACTACTAAAGTAACCGATGAAATCACAAAAGAATTTCCAATTTTAAAAGGTTATCAAAATCTTGAAGATTTTGTAAGTTCTTTAGAGAAACCAAGAAAGATTATTTTAATGGTTAAAGCTGGCGAACCAGTTGACTTAGTACTAGATCAATTAACTAAATTAGTTGAAGCTGGAGATATTATTATGGATGGTGGTAATTCGAATTTCCATGATACGAAACGACGCTATGAAGCTATGGCTGCTTTAAAGATCAATTATCTTGGAGTTGGTATCTCTGGTGGTGAAGAAGGGGCGCGATTTGGACCAGCCATTATGCCTGGTGGTAGTGCAACAACTTATAAACAGGTTGCGCCAATTTTAGAAGCAATCGCTGCTAAAGTTGATAATCGACCTTGTGTATCATATATTGGGGACAATGGAGCCGGACATTATGTCAAGATGGTTCATAACGGTATTGAATATGCTGATATGCAAATTATTGCTGAGAGTTATAGCTTATTAAAACATTTAGGAAAACTAGATAATGAGGCATTAGCTCAGGTTTATGATAATTGGAATCAAGGTGAACTCCAATCTTATTTAATTGAAATTACTGCCAAGATTTTTCAAAGAAAAGAAGCGGATGGCTATCTAGTTGATAAAGTTTTAGATAAAGCAGCTCAAAAAGGGACTGGTCTGTGGACAGTGGCAAGCAGCTTAGATCAAGCAGTTAATGCTTCAATGATTGCGGAAGCAGTTTATGCCAGAATTATGTCAAGTCAAAAAGATTTAAGAGTAGCTGCAAGTCAACTTTTAGAAAATAAAGAAACATCAATTACTCTCCCTGATAATTTTGTCGAATTAGTTCGACAAGCTTTGTATGTAGCGAAGATTATTAGTTATGCCCAAGGGTTTGATTTATTGACTTCAGCTGCAAAGGCTCATAATTGGGAATTAAATTTGTCAGAAATTGCTTTAAACTTCAGAGGTGGATGTATTATTCGGGCAAAATTCTTAAATCGAATTGCTGAAGCCTATTTAGATGATGCCAATTTAAAGAATTTAATTTTGGCACCTACCTTTTTAGAAACTTTAAATGATTATTTACCAGCTTTAAGAACTATTGTGAGCTTAGGTGCTTTGTCAGGAATTAGCTTACCGGTTTTTAGTAATGCTCTTAGTTATTTTGATGGTTTAACTACTGCCAATAGTAACGCTAATTTGATTCAAGCACAACGCGATTTCTTTGGTGCCCATACGGTGGAAAGAAACGACATGCCAGGAGTTTATCATTATGAATGGGAATAAATTAAAACTTTTTGTTATTTTTGGTGGGACTGGCGACTTAACGTTCCGGAAACTCTTACCTGCTTTCTATGATTTATGGTGGAAGGACCAAATTAAAGCCGAAGATGTTCGGATTGTAGCGATTGGTCGACGTGACTACCAACAAAAGGATTATTTAGACTTAGCTAAAACTAAACTGAAAAGTGTTTTTCACCCTGAAGTAGAAAATGAAAAATTCTTCGATATGATTAGTTATTATAAAATGGATTACACTGAAGCTAACTTATATGTCGGTTTAAGGGAATATCTCCAAAGTCTAGTAACTAGGGAGACCGACCATTTATTCTATTTAGCGGTTGCACCAAGGTTTTTCCCAGTTATTTCCCGTTTCTTAAAAGACAGTCATATCTTAAGTGATACGACTAGCAAACAACTTTTAATTGAAAAACCGTTTGGCGATGATTTAAAAAGTGCTATTTCGATTAATCAAGAAATTACCGAAATCTTTAATGAGAAAGAGATATATCGAATTGACCATTATTTGGCCAAAGAGATGTTACTTAACTTAATTACGATTAGATTCGGTAATACTGTATTTCGTCAAATTTGGAATAAAGATAGTATTGCCTCGATTCAGATTACTGCCAGTGAAACAATTGGTGTTGAAAACCGCGGTGATTATTATGATCACTCGGGGGCCTTAGAAGATATGGTTCAAAGCCATATTCTCCAGATTCTTTCGGTTTTATTAATGAATGAACCGGCGAGTTTAAAGGCAGAAGATTTAAGATTAAATCAATATCAAGCGCTAACAACTTTAGCTTTTCCTGAGAAAGGCGACTACTACGTTGCTGGACAATATCAAGCTAATCATGATGTTGTTGGTTATTTAGAGGAAAATCGTGTGGCACAAAATTCTACAACTGAGACTTTTGTAGCTTTAAAATTAATTAGTAAAGCGTATGAATTCTCAGATGTTCCGATTTATATTAGAACCGGGAAACGAATGAAGAAACTTTCTACTTTGGTTGCGATTGAGTTTAAACCAACCCGTTTAACGCAAGCCGATGAATATTTAGCGCCTAATGTTTTAATCATTCGGATTGGTCCTGAAGAAGGAATTTATTTTAAAGTTAATATTAAAAAGATTGGCATATCTTCAGAAGTTCAAAAAGCAACGATGGATATAGCTCAAGCTTTCTTAGAAGATAATCGCTTTAACTCGGTGCAAGCTTATGAAAGATTAATAACCCTTGCTTTTAATAAAGACCAAACCTTATTTACCTCATGGAATTTTGCACGAAAGAGTTGGGAATTAATTGAAGAATTGAAAAATAAATTAGAGAAGGATCAACTGGCACCGTTACCTTATCCCGCCTTTGAAGATGGGCCTAACTTAGCTAACGAATTATTAGCTCAGGATGGTCATAGCTGGATTGATGAAGATGAAGAGTGTCGCGAGTGTTAATATAATTAAATGAAAAAAAGATAACTTAAAAAAGCCCCTATTAGGAGCTCAAAGAGTTATCTTTTTTAATTTATAAATGAACTAATGGCGTTTCATCTTAGATTTTATGACAATGATTACTCCAGAAATCACAATAATCCATAATCCATAATATAATGGATCATGACCAATTCTACTTGTCGTAATAATATTGTGGGCTTCAACTAAATTATCTTGGTAAAAGATCTGGTGCTGTCCAATAATAGTTCCTTTTTCAAGAGGCACTTTTAAATTATCGAAAAAGTTAAATTGATGAATCAAATCCTCAGGATTAATTTCATTTGCGAGCATTAAATCAAAAGGCTCAATATTTATTGTTTTCTTTAATACTCTTCTTTTTAATCGAACTTGAGGTGATTTTTCAATAACAATTTCTTGGGGTGTAAAATTATTAAATAAATAGGAGTAAACTTTTACAGCATCATTTAGGGCTTGGTTTAAAACTTTACTATTGTTCTCAGAATTAGCTTGAGTTGATATAAAAATATAAGTTGAGTTTTCCTTGCTAGCGAGACTTGATAATGAGCGCCGTGCTAAAGCGGTAAATCCCGATTTAGCCCCATCGAGCAGTTTAAAATCAAAAATTTCTTCAGCTTGAACTAAAATAGCATTTTCTAATTTATGGTTAGGATAGTTAATTAGCGTGTAAGTTTTCGTGGAATAGATTTCTTGAAAGGTTTGATTTTTTAAAGCATATTGCAGTAAGGTTAATAAATCAATTAAGGTTGTATCTTGATTATTGGCATCAAGGCCTGAAGCATTTATGACTGAAGTATTTTGTAATCCAATCTCCTTGGCTTTTTGATTCATGAGTCGGACAAATTCATTTTCACTACCAGCAATATAATCTGAAATTAAAGCAGTAGCATCAGCCCCAGAAGGTAACATGATTCCGTATAAGATTTCTTTAATAGTAATTTTTTGGTAGGCCTTAAAACCAGCAATTGAAGCAATTGGCGAAACGGTAGCTAAAACTTTGGGATCTACTTCAATGAATTTATTTAGTTCATTGTTTTCCAATTCTTCTAAAGCGGTAATAGTCGTTAATATTTTTAAGATTGAAGCGGGTTTAATTTTAATGTCACTATTTTTTTCAGCAATTACTTCATCAAAATCTACTGAATATAAAATATAATTTTCACTGACTAAATTCAAATCATTAATTTTATCAGTTATTTTTTCTTGATTCGGTAAAATAAGTGAAGCTAGCATAAAGAGACTTAAGAGAAATTTCATAATATTGTCTCCAGAACTTGGATTTGATGCTTATAACTTAATTTTAAAACTAGTTTCATTTAAGATAGTGCTCCTTTGCTTATCTTATTATACCAATTAAAAGTGCTTTTCTAATTAAAGAAAACAACATTTTATTCTTCTTTCGGTGCTTTTAAAAATTCAGTGCTATAATTATTAATAGGAGGTTTAGTATGAAAGATAAATCAAAATTATTAAAGCAGCTAACCCCGTTACAATATTATGTGACTCAAGAAAATGCGACTGAACCGCCTTTTCAAGGAGAATACGATAATTTTTATGAAGAGGGGATTTATGTTGATATAGTAAGTGGTGAACCACTTTTTTCTTCACTTGATAAATATGATGCTGGTTGTGGTTGGCCCTCATTTAGTAAGCCAATTGAAAAAACAGTAGTTACCGAGCACGATGATTATACGATAGCTTTTCGGCCTCGGATTGAAATCCGTAGTAAAGAAGCTGACTCACATTTAGGGCATGTCTTTACGGATGGGCCAATTGATAAGGGTGGATTGAGATATTGTATTAATTCAGCAGCTTTAAGGTTTATTCCAAAAGCAGAAC
>CAYUXU010000039.1:0-8562 GCA_964449005.1 uncultured Erysipelotrichaceae bacterium
TTTTTTTATTACTAAATAAGTTCCTATAAATATTGCATAAATAGCTATTACTTTTAAAAATAATACAATTAAATTACTTCTTGCATTAAAGGAATTGTTATTTAAAAAATCAAAATCTAATTTACTAATATCTACTTGATAATTAAACGTTAGTATTACAACTAAAATTGTAAATATTAGACTAACAAACAAAAATATACCGTTTTGCTTCTTCATTGTATTACCTCATTTTTTGAATCTTAATATAAATATGATCTCAAATTTTTGGATACTTAAATTTCAAAAGATTCTACAAAAACATCTGATCATTCAAATCGTTTTTTGACATCTCATTTAGTATAACAAATAAAAGTGATAATCAATTTAATTTTAGAAAATTATATAAGTAATTATCACTTCAGTTATTCATTAATGTTTAGTGAGAATTGTTAGTGAAATCTACATCATAATGATGCTTTATTATCCTTTTATCCTCTGGAGGCAGCTCCATATAATCTCCATAAATCGAAGTTAAAATCTCTTCTGCTTTTATAGGTATCGGAAGTTTTTGATCTTCAAATCTTATTAATCTCCCCTCACCATAATATTCTTTTGGAAAAACTTGAGTGGATATTTTATAATAACTACCGAAATTAGCTAAATAATCCCCCTTATTATTTTGATTGAATGTATTAATTAAAAGTCTATGAATTGTATTCACACTAATAAAATAACCAAACAACCGCATAATAATATTTCTAACACTAATTTTTCTATTTAAGCCAAGTTTTAAACTTAAAGTTCTTCTTAAAATTCTTATTTTAAGGCTACTGTATTTAACTTTAAAATTTGTCTTATCTTCAACGTAATATAGCGGAAAAACATCAACACAAGGTCCATTATCGTCAGTTAAATGGTCAATGTGTTGTTGCTTAAAATTCGTCTCCCCAATATATCTAATTTTAATGAACGGTGACCAATAATTATCAATTAAAGTAGAATGTTGAACTTTATAATTGCTGCCTAAATTATTTGGAGCTAATTCTAAAAAACGCTCATAGTCTTCCTTAATCATCAAAATATCAATATCATCATCCCACGGAATAAACCCATTATGACGAATAGCTCCAAGTAATGTACCTTCTCCCAAATAAAATTTAATATTATGTTCTTTACAAAATCGATAGATATTCATTAAATTATCTAATTGCATCTTTTGTAATCTTTTTAAATCTTTGTCGTCCATTTAGTCCTCCTCATTTTCAATAAACATTAATGAATGCTTCGCGACACGCTTGTGTGATAATGGTAGAGTCAAATAATCTCCGTAAATTGTGCTTAAGAGATGTTCAGCATCCCTAGGAACTGGAAATTCATAACCTTCAAAAATTTCATATCTAGAATTTTCATAGACTTCTTTTGGAACGATCTGACGAGAAGGTGGATATGAGCTAGCATAGTTTACTAGATATTTGGAATCCTTATTATTCTGACATGTTGATAGCTCAAGAATTTTATTATGTAAATACCTAAATGATAATGCTTTGGCTATAAAACGTATCTTTAGCCTGCTAAATCTTCTCACATTAATATAACCAACCTTGTACAATAACAAATCACGATACCAACGAATTTTTCTATTAATTTCTTGTTGTTTCAAGCTATTTTCTTCTTTAATAAAATCAACTGGGAAGATATCAATATATGGGCCACGATATTCACCCAGGTTTTTATCCAACATATTAAGAAAATTAGTTTTCTTCAGAGTAATAATTTTAGTGAAAGGTAAATGATATTTCTTATAAGTACTATTATTAACTAAGGCTAGATGATCAGGTAAATTTGTTTCAACAATTGATAGAAATTTATTATAATCATCTCTTAACATTGAAATATCAACATCATCATCCCAAGGAATAAAACCGTTATGTCTAATTGCTCCTAGTAGTGTTCCCTCAGCTAAATAATAACTTATATTATTTGCTTTACATATTTTATCAATTTCTAGTAAAATCTCAAATTCGATTTCCTTTAATAAATGAAGCTGTTTGCTTGTTAATCGAATCTTCTTTATTTTCTTTTTATCTAAGATAAAATTAATAATTTTTCTAATTTTAGTTCTAACAGATTTATTAATCGATAAATATAATTTAAATAATCTCTCTTTTCTTACCAAATTAAGAAACCTTTTTCTTTTTTTAACTTGTGTTGAAAAATAATAATTAGTCTTCCAATCAGGAAAATAGTTATCTAAGAAAAAATACATCTCTTTCATAAAGAGTAATGAAAGTTCTTTTTCAGATGAGCGGACAAAAGCTCTCATTCGCACTAGCAGATGATGAATACTAATATATTCAATAACATCATAAAGGTCTCTATTTTCAAAAATATAATTTTTATAATAAGAATATATTTGATTACAAGATTTCAAAATATCAAACATATTCTCATTAACGCTTCCCGTGATTGAGCCTTCTCTCTCTAAACCGTAATAATAGTAACAATTAGAATCTCCAGAAATTTTCTTAGCTTTATGGAGTAAATTATAGATAACCGCACTATCCTCAAAAACTTGTCCTTTCGGGAAAGTGAAATTATTTTCTTCAAGAAAACTTCTTTTATACAGTTTATTCCAGGCATAGACCGAACTTGTTAAGAGTAAAGATGGATTATTCGTAATTGTTGTGTTATATCCAGAATCTTCTTTAATTTTTTTGTCTTCTCTAATTTCATCTTCATAGTCAAGATAATAATTACTAGCAACGATGTCTGATTCTTCTTTAATTGCTATTTCATAGAGGGCTTGATACATATCTGTATCAACATAATCATCACTATCAACAAATGCAACATATTCACCATGAGCTCTTTTCATACCGAAATTTCTTGCGTCAGAAAGTCCGCCATTTTCTTTAAGATATGGAAATATTTTTTTAGGATATTTCTTTTGAAAGCTATCAATGATATTTTGACTATTATCAGGAGAACCATCATTTACGACGATAATTTCTAAATCATCAATGGTTTGATTGACTAAGCTTAATAAGCAACGATTTAAGTATGCTTCAACATTATAAACCGGCACGATAATCGACACTTTAAAATTCATTTTCACCTCTTAATAATAAAACTACCCAAGCAGTAGTGTAACACAATTAATAGCATTAAAACATAAATAAAACTATTACAATTTTGAATTTAAAATATTTATATATATTTCTCTAATAATTTCTTTATCTAGTGAAACCGGATTGTTTGATAATCGCTGCAGATTTACTGAATTAACTAATTCATCTAATTCATCATCATTCACCAAAGTTGGTCCAGCCAAGTTAAAAGATTGATAGATAGTCTCAAATTTAGTAATTGATTCTTCGATTGAATTCACTTCAAATATTTTTGCTAACTCGTTTAAAGTTTCTAAAAGGTATTTAGAGCCACGCTCATCAATTGTCTTTTGATAACTAATAGAAATCTCTCTCCAAATATAAGGCAGCGATAAAGCGACCGCTTGGCCATGAGGAATACCATATAAAGAAGTAAGTTTATAACTTAAAGCATGCGGGGCAGTAGTTTGTGTAATATTAATTGCTTCGCCACTTAAATTAGACGCTAACAAAATATCTTGGTAACTCGTAAAATCTTCCCTTAAATAAGACTGATAATTATCCAAGATTAAAATAATAGCTTCTTTAGCTAAAGCTTTGCTTTGACTTGTAGAATTAACCGACCAATATGACTCAATGGCTTGACAAAAAGCATCTAACAAAGTTACTTTCTTTTGGAAAAGTGGAAGTGTGATCAATAATTCCGGGCTTAAAATAGTATATTCAGGTACGATCGAGTCATGATGAATCGACTGTTTTTCACCTTGATAATAAATTACTGAATATCTCGTCGCTTCACTGCCAGTTCCTGCCGTAGTTGGAATAGTTAAATGTTTATAAGGACTATAAAGATAATCCTGTTTTAAATAAACGCGCTTTGAATCTAACATCACAAAAAGTTTAATAGCTTTGGCGACGTCTATAGCACTACCACCACCAATTGAAAGAATAAAGTCACAGTTTTCATTTTTAAATTGTTCGACACCTTCTTCAACTTCACTATATTTGGGGTTTGGGCTAAATGCCGTAAAAATTACATAGTTAACATTAAGTTTATTACTTAGTATTTCTATAATTCTTGATTTAGAACTATTGCTAGATACTACAAAAACTTTATGATAGTTATTTTTGTTTAAAATATCCTTAATAACTCTTTCCAGATCATTTTCCAAATAAACTTCTTGCTCCGCAAAATCAAATTCTCGAATCGCACTTGAAACTCGCGCTAAATCGTCTAAATTATCTACTTCATCAATAAAATAATTCTGATAAGAAAAAGGATTAATTGTAATTTGATCAGTAATTTGATTTAAAGCATTTTCAGCATAAACTTGATCATTTCCTTCTTTAATAAACTGTGATATTTTTTCTAACCAAAGTAATACGTCAGCTTTGGTTAATTTATAAAGTGGTTGAAAAGCAACACAATCTGAATCGAAAATATCAATAGCAACTTCTTTAATTAAATTATCAATAATCCGACATTTAAAATCCTTATCAGGTAAAGGTAAGGATTGATTCACTGTGGCAAGTGATTTTGCTGGATGATCTAATAAATCAATAATGAGTTTTTTATTAAAAACCAAGTCACCATGTAATAATAAAACATCATCGTCAATCAAATCTTTAGCCAAATACATTGAGTAAATGTAATTAGTTTTATCATAAAGTGGATTTTCAACAAATGAAAAGTTTAAAGCTTTAAATTGTGGTAAATTTGTTACTTCTAGTAATTGTTCTGGGAAAGGACCTGTTGTAATAATAAAGTCTTTTAGCCCTACTTCACTTAAAATTCGTAGTTGTCTATGAAAGATTGTTTCACCATTATTTAAAACTGCCATTGATTTGTGGTTGTTTAAGGTGAAATCACCCATTCTTTTCCCAATTCCTGAATTAAATATAATAACTTTAATTTTGATCACCCTTTATCTTTTTCATGAAATTTATTTTGTTTTCTTGTGGCGAAAGTGTTGGTCGCCCTAAATCATTGCGTGAACCTTGTTTCGTGTATATTACCATCGCACTTAATTTCTCTGTTTTAAGTAAATTTAAATATCTTTTAATGTCAGCTGTACTATAAGCTTGATAAACTTTATTAAAACCTAAAGCTAACAAGACTTCATCTAAATTAATATTAAAAGCCACTGTCGGTTGGCCACCCACTGATTCATGGGCGCCATTATTAATAATTAAATATTTAAAATTATCTTGAGCTATCGAGGCATTAATGGCGCCAGCCCCCATATGCATTAAAAATGAACCATCTCCATCTATACAATAAACATTCTTTTTTGTACCAAGCGACATCCCTAAAGCGATTGATGAAGTATGGCCCATTGAGCCGACCGTTAAGAAATCATTCTCATGTCCTTGATGGTTATTTTTTCTAATTTCAAAAATTTCTCGTGAAGTTTTGCCAGTTGTAGAAACAATAAAGTCAGATTCATCTAAGTTATCAATAACTTCTTTTAAAGCCGCTTCCCGAGTTAATTGATATTTTTCATCACTTTTTTTAACAGTTGCATCATATTTAGAAAAAGTGTTTTTCTTAACAATTAAAGCCACTGGTAAGCTTGTTTCTTTGATATATTTGAGACTTTCTTCGATAGTAGTTTGATAATCAGATTCTAAAATGAAGTATTTAACTCCTAAGGTATCTAAAAGTTTTAAAGTAATTTCACCTTGTTTCGCGTGTTGTGGCTCATCTTTAAGATGAGGCTCACCACGCCATCCTATAATAAGCAAAGCTGGTATTTTATAAACTGCTTCGTCATTTAACGATAAAATTGGATTAACTAAATTTCCTAAACCAGAGTTCTGTAGATAAACAACACCTATTTGAGACGTTGCTAAATGATAACCACTAGCAATCGCCAAAGCATTACCTTCATTGGCAGCAATAATGTTATGGCTAGCTGGACTATTTTCTGTAATACAAAGACATAATTCTTTTAATAAAGAATCAGGAACTCCAGTGAAAAAATTTAATCCTTTCTCACTTAGATAGTTATAAAACTGGAGTGGATCAATCATTTACTTTCCTCCTGGAATTAAAGTTAAAACTTCTTTAATTGGCATACAAAGCTCATCAGCTTCAAGACTTCTTTGATGTTCTAAAATTGTTTCAGCAGTTTTCATCATGGCTGGATAAGCACTCCTTAATAGATGATTAGCATAAATAACAATGTTACCACCTATTTCAAATAGTTCAGTCTCTGTAAAATGATTATATGTAGTAGGAACAAAGATAACTGGAATATCTTTATATTGCTTTCTAAATTGTTTCATAAACTCAACAATCTCGGTTCCATCCTTTTGTTTACTATGAATCATAATCCCGTCTGCTCCAGCTTCTAAGTATTTTTGAGCACGCATTAAAGCATCAGCAATACCTTGACCCGCAATTAAGCTTTCTAAACGGGCAACAATCATAAAGTCTCGAGAGTATTGAGCTGCCTTTCCAGCCCGAATCTTTTCCGCAAAAACGTCAGGATCTTCTAAAGTTTGTTTAACATCGGTTCCAAATAAAGAATTTTTCTTTAAGCCAGTTTTATCTTCAATAATGATGGCAGAAATACCAAGGCGATCTAAGGTTTTAATGTTATAAACAAAATGTTCGATTTTACCACCAGTATCACCATCTAAAATAATAGGTTTACTAGTTACTTCCATAATCTCATTAATAGTATTAATGCGACTCGTTAAATCGACAAGTTCAATATCAGGTTTTCCTTTAAAAGTTGAATCACAAAGACTACTAATCCACATTGCATCAAACTCTTTAACGGTAGCGGTAGTTGGATCTTCAACTTTCACATTTTCAACAATTAGACCGGTAAGACCATTAGATGCTTCTAAAACTCGTAAATGTTTCTTTAGTTGGAGCATTCTTTTTAATTTACTACGACGAACATCTGGAGTTGCCCCTAGTAAACGAAGCTCCTGTTCGAGATCGGTACTTGAGACTCCTTTGGTATAGGGAATTTCAATCAATTCACCGCCCCACTCTTTTAATTGATTAATTACTTTTTCACGAATTAAGCTTTGAATTCCAGTTCGCCAATCATCGCCATGTAAGACATAGTTTGGCTTAATCTTCTTCAGGTTTTTAGTGTAATCTAATTCACTTTGTTGAACGACTTCAGTAACACCCTTAATATTTTCAAAAATCTTCTTACGGGTTTTGTAATCTAAAAGTGGTAACCTTTTATAAGTTGCAATCGCCTCATCAGTTAATAAACCAATGATAACGTCTCCATATTTACTTCCTTCATTAATAATGTTGATGTGGCCATTATGGAGAAAATCAGCCGACATAGCAATGTAAACTTTCTTTTTCATCTGTTCTCCCTTTTTTACCTTTCTAATAAACTAATAATTTTCTGAGTCGAAGTTCCGTCTCGAATATTTAAGTATTTCTTTTTAAATTTTGCTAGCTGTTGATAATCATATTGATGATTTTCTAGCGCTTTTACTAATTCAGAAGGATTTTCATAAACATTGTTTGATAGCTCTGCTTTTAAATCGATATATAAGCCACGATTTCTTTGATAGTCATTAATATCTCTTAGATCATAATAAGTTGGAATATCTAAGACAGCTGCTTCAAATGCTATCCCCGAATAATCAGTAATTAAATAATCGGTAACTGCAAGTAATTCAATCGCTTCATATTGTTCATCAATGATAATGTCAGGAATATCTTTTATAAGATAAACATCAGACGGATGGATTTTAAAAATAAAATTATATTTCTTTAAATTAATATACTGTAAAATTTCCATAATATCTATTGCGACTGTTTTTCGAAACGTTGGAGCATACAAAATCGTTTTCTTGTGATTATTTAAATGGTAATATTCACTGATTTGCTTTTTAGTTATCGCCTGCTGTTTTTTATCTAGTAAAAAATCAATCCGTGGCAAACCATAGACTTTGATCTTGCTTTCATCAATTTTGAAGGCACTAGAAAAATACGGCACACATGCCTTGCTGCCGCATATTACATATGAATAGTTGCGATGCATCTGCATGGCAGTTGCTAACTCTTTTTTTGAACCCTCAATTTTATCGATAACATCATAGCCAAATTGTTTAATTGAGCCAACTGAATGCCATAATTGAATAATTAGTAAACTATCTTTATGTTTTAAAATACTAACTGGAATAATATAACTATCAATTATAGCTGTTTTGGCAGTGGCTAAGTGGTACATTTCAATTAATATTTCAAAAATATGACTAAATCTATTTCTAATTTTATGGTTTAAGACAACTATTTCTGTATCTGGTTTTACTCGCTTTAGCTCCTTAGTTAAGAGTAGAAAATCGACACTGATAGTTTTTGAAAACCTACTTATAAAAACAACTTTTTCTTTTATTGGTAATAACTTTAAAAAAAAGTAAATCAGTATCGCGTTAAGCTTTAAGATATAGACTAGAACGTTCATTTTGGCTCCAAGTTTAGCTTTTAGAC
>CAYUXU010000040.1:0-8389 GCA_964449005.1 uncultured Erysipelotrichaceae bacterium
CGTGATGCTGGCTGGTTAGCTGCTTCGGCATGTTTAAGTGGTGTGGTTGATTTAGTAGTATTACCTGAAGAAGTATTTGATGAAGAACTATTTTTAGCTGAAGTCAAAAAAGTAATTGCTGAAAAGAATAAATGTTATATTGTGGTATCAGAAGGTATTAAATATGAAGATGGATCTTATGTTTCAGCCGGTAAAGCTAAAAATGATGGATTTGGTCATGCCGTTTTAGGTGGGGCCGGACAAGCAATTAAAAATCTTATTTTAGATAATGATGTTGCGGCTCGTTGTAAAGTCCAAGAATTAAGTACCGCTCAAAGATGTCATGCTACCGAACAATCTTTAGTAGATGTCACTGAATCGTTTAATTTAGGGATGTCAGCCCATATGCATAGTATGGATCAAAACTTTACTGGTCAAATGGTGGCAGTCGTCAGAAAAGACTCAAAAGAGTATGATGTAGACTTTATTACAACCGACGCTAAAAATGTCGCAAATCATGTGAAAGGCTTCCCATTAGAGTGGGCCTTACCAAATTATCGTGGTATTACGCAAGAGGCAATTGACTATATTACACCACTAATTCAAGGTAGTCCGGTAGTTCTTTATGATGAAAGTGGTTTACCTGAGTTTGTTAAACCATATTACATGCGTTAAAAGTAAGACTTTCACTTAAGAATGTAAGACTTTACATCGTACTGAAATTATGTGACAACTGAGTGAAAATTAGTTGACAGAAAAAGAATATATCTATATAATGAACACAACAGTTAAAACTGTGTTCATTTTTTTATTATGAAGGAGGGAAAAAATGAAAAAGAGATTAAGTGCTTTATTAAGCATCTTACTCGTTTTAGGCCTAGTAGTAGGTTGTACTCCAAAAGCTCCAGCAACCAAAGGAACCTATAATGCGTTTGCATTAGCTGCAGGTTTAGGTGCTGTTTTTGATGGAGAGGCAGACTATCACTCTAAAAACATTCGTCCTTTCGGTGAAGGTGTTTCTACAAACACATCTAGATATAGTAATCCCGAAAACGACCGCCTAATTGAAGAGATGCGCAAGCAAAATCCAAACACTGCCGAAGGTGTTGCTGAATATCAACGCTTATTCCGTGAATGGGTTAAATTAATGAATGATGAGTTACCACTAGTTCCAATGTATTCTAACGAATACTATGATGGCTATAATAGCGACAAATTGACAAGTTTTGTAACTAAAACTATGTTTGGTTGGCAACAAGCAATTTTAAAAGCTACTGTAGCTGATGGAGTTGAGTCAATTACTGTTGGTACTCCTGAGTACAATGGTGAATTTATTCAAGGTTGGGGGAACTCTTCATACGATGCCGCAATTCGTGACTTAGTAGCTGAATCTATGTTAACTACTAATGAAGAAGGAGAAATGGTATGGGGCGGAATGTTAGAAAACTTAGTTGTTTCCGATGACCAAAAAGAATGGACATTCACATTAAAAGATGGATTAAAATTCTCTGATGGTGCACCATTAACTACTAATGATGTTCTATTTACATTCTTATTCTACTCTGATCCAACTTTAGTTGAAGCAGAAGGTTCTCCAGCGTATCATCCTGAAGAACTTGGTGGCTTTGCAGAATACCATGAAGCTGCTAAAGATGGTAATCGTGATGTTTCACTATTTACAGGTATTGAAGTAGTTGATGATCATGTTATTAAATTTACAGTTCCAGAACCAATCTTCGGTACTTGGAGTAAATTATTTACTTATCATATTCTTCCTGCGCATTTATATGCACCAGATGGTTTAGATAAGATTGACGTGAAAACTGTTGTTGCTACTTACTTAAACAATCCAGTTGGTAGTGGTGCTTACAAGCTTGTTGACTATGTTCACAATGAGTTCGTAACTCTTGAACTTAACGACCTTTATGTTGGCGACTTCGATGGTGACAAACCAGTAGTTCCAAGAATTATTGGTAAAGTTGTATCTTCTGACACTGATCATGAACAATTAATTGCTGGTGATATTGACATTCTTCCTGGTCTAATTGAGTGGGAAAAAATTCAAGCTATCGACGCAACTGATGGTCGTGCCGTTAATGGTTACCCACGTCATGGTTATGGTTATGTGGCATTCCACACTGACTATGGTGTAGGTTCATTTAAAGAAATCCGTCAAGCATTTGCTTGGTACATGGATAGAGATGCATTTGGTCAAGCTATGATTGGTCCTAACGCTACATTAGTACACGGTCCATATTCATTAACTTACTGGATGATTGATGAAGCCTTTGAAGATGCAGAATTAGTTCAATACCAAAAAGATCCTGCTAAAGCTCGTGCTGTTTTAGAAGCTGCAGGTTGGGTCCAAGGTGATGATGGAATTTATGCGAAGAACGATCTCTATCGTAATGAAATAAAAGCTGTTATTACTGTTGGTGTTGGAAACAACGCATGGAAAAACAACTTAGACTTGTTACTAGCTGATTCTGTTGCAGAAGCTGGCTTCCAAGTTAATATTGAAGTAGTCGACTTTAACGTCCTACTCGATCATTTCTACGGAGCATTTAAAGGCTAATACCTAATTGGTTTAGAATTTGAAAGTTTATAGCAAATAGTTGTTATTTAACAACTATTTGCTTATTTTATAGGAGGTTATTGTGACAAAAAGGAGAAATAGGCTTGAAGCTTTTATAGCTAATTTAATGCCAATCCTGAGATATATTTTACGCCGCTTGCTTTATATGGTACCGGTATTAATAATTATCTCATTAATGTTATTCTTTTTAATGGAGATAGTACCAGGAGACCCAGTTTTTTCGTTTATTAAACCAGAAGAATTTTTAGGGATGAATACAGCCCAGTTAAACGAATATGTAGAACACCTACGCGTTAAACTTGGTTTAGTTGGTCCCTTTTATGTGCGTTATGCAAAATGGTTTTTAAGATTTTTAACTGGTGATTTAGGTTATTCAACTGCACTTAAGAAAATGGTAGCTGATGAATTACCACGGTATTTGTTCAATTCGTTTTTATTAAATATTGGCGCATTTGTATTGTCATTTGTGATTGCAACTTATATTGGTATTAAATCAGCCGTAAAACGTCATTCATTTTTTGATAGATTTTTTACTGTATTTTCGTTAATGGGTATATCATTACCTAGTTTCTTTATAGCTTTAATTTTAATATTTATTTTCGTTATTAAAATCCCTTGGTTTCCTTTTGGTGGAAGAATTAATCCGGCCTTGGGACATCAACCCGGGACTTGGGCATATAATTTAGATGTTTTGCATCATTTAGCTTTACCAACGATGGTTATTACAATTGGTAGTATGGCATCGATTATTCGTTATGTTCGTAACTCAATGCTTGAAGTTTTAAAGCAAGATTACATAAGGACCGCCAAAGCTAAGGGTTTAAATGATAAGATAGTAATATACCGCCACGCATTTCGGAATGCTTTAATTCCACTAGTAACTTTAATCGGTAACTCGATTCCTGCTCTTTTCTCAGGAGCAATTATTATGGAACGTATTTTTGCTTGGCCTGGTATGGGTAGACTTATGAATTTAGCTTATCAACAACGAGATCGAACTTTAATAGTAGTTGTAACATTATTTTTCTCAATCTTGATGTTACTTTCGAACTTATTAGTTGATATTAGTTATGCATTTGTGGATCCAAGAATTAAAGTGGGAGATGACACCTAATGAAAATATTTAAGAAAAGATCAAAAATGGTTGCAAATGGAGATAATATTGAAACTCCAACCCAAATGTTGGTTAATCGTTTTAAAAGCAACCGCTTAGGTGTGATCGGTTTAATTATGTTTATTTCAATATTTTTGGTCATTATTGGAGTATGGGCTTATGTTAACTTCACTGGTTATAATTTAGCTGCACTTGATTTTAATCAAAAATATTTACCACCAAATTTCCAACATTGGTTTGGAACTGACAAATATGGTCGTGACTTCTTAGTCAGAGCGTTCCTAGGAGGAACAATCTCCTTACAAGTTGGTTTTTTAACAACATTTGTTGCGATTAGTATTGGGGTTATTATTGGTGGGATCGCCGGTTATTACGGTGGTAAAGTTGATATGATTTTAATGCGTTTTGGGGAAATTGTTTCTGCCATTCCATTTTTACCAATTGCAATTACGATTGCGGTTATTATGGCGAAAAGTCCAGCAAAAACGCGTTTATTTACTACGATGACACTGCTTGGGGCAATTGCCTGGACAGATTTAGCACGGATGGTACGAGGCCAAATCTTATCCTTAAGGGAACAAGAATTTATGGTGGCGACTCGTGCTTTAGGAATTAAAAGCCGCGACCAAATCTTAAAACACTTAATCCCCAACGTTTTTGCCTTTGTAATTGTTGCCGCAACTAATAGTTTTGCTGGTGCGATCTTATCTGAGGCTACGTTATCGTTTCTAGGTCTCTCAGTTAGTGAGCCGGTCCCAACCTGGGGTTCTTTAGTTGAATCGGCTTCTAATATGGTTACAATGCAGCATTATTGGTGGCTCTGGATCTTCCCAGGATTATTACTATTATTCTTAATTATGAGTGTTAATCTGATTGGTGAAGGGGTTAGAGACGCGGTTGACCCGAAAGCTAATGTTAAATATGTTGAACAAAAGAAAGCTTCGCGGTTCAAAGGCTTACTGAAGAATAAAAAGGTGGCTGAATGAATAAAGATGTAATTTTAGAGGTTAAAAACCTCCATAGTTATTTTAAAACTGACAAAGGCACGATTAAAGCTGTTAATGGTGTTGACTTTGTGATATATAAAGGGAAAACGTTGGCAATTGTAGGTGAAAGTGGTAGTGGTAAAAGTGTTACTGCGATGAGTATCTTAAACTTGCTCGATTACCCGGGAAATATCGAATCAGGTGAAGTAATTTTCAAAGGACGAAATTTAGTTGAACTTGATGCCGAAGAAATGATGGATTTAAGAGGGAATGATATCTCAATGATTTTCCAAGAACCTATGACTTCTTTAAATCCAGTTTATCGTGTTGGAAAACAAATTGAAGAAGCATTAATCTTACACCAAAATGTCAGTAAGAAAGATGCTCGGGAACAAGCGATTAAACTTTTAGATGACGTTAAAATTCCTCGTCCTGAAAAAGTAATTGATGATTTCCCTCATCAACTATCAGGGGGAATGCGCCAAAGAGTTATGATTGCGATGGCGTTAGCTTGTCGTCCGGATATTTTGATTGCTGATGAACCAACTACAGCACTTGATGTTACAATTCAAGCTCAAATTTTAAAGCTGATGAATGACTTACAAGATGAAAAAGGGACTTCAATTTTATTTATTACGCATGACTTAGGGGTTGTTAATCAAATGGCCGATGATATTGCCGTGATGTATTGTGGTGAGATTGTTGAATATTCAACCGTTGAAGAGATTTTTGATGAATCACCTTATAGTCATCCTTATACCGAAGGACTTTTAGAATCGATTCCTCGGATTGATTCGAAAAGGGATCGGCTTGATCCAATTCCTGGTTCCGTACCACATCCGCTGGAATTACCAGTGGGATGTAAGTTTGCTCCACGTTGCAAATATGCAACTGAGAAGTGTTTTAAAGAGCATCCTCTATTAGAAGAAATGGATAATGGACAAAAGATTAGATGTTTCTATCCAAAGAAGGGAGTGCGTAGTAGTGGAGAAAAATAGACCTTTAATTCGTGTTAAAAATTTAAAAAAGTATTTTCCCGTTAAAAAGACGACTTTTTTCGAAGAACAACAATATGTAAAAGCGAATGATGGCATTACCTTAGAGATTTTTGACGGTGAAACAGTTGGTTTAGTTGGTGAATCGGGCTGTGGAAAATCTACTTTAGGGCGAACTATCTTACAATTATACGAACAAACTGATGGGGCAACTTTCTATTATGGTCGTTCCTTAGAGGATTTAGCGCCAAAATATGTTTTCACAACGATTAAAAATCTCGAGAAAGACGTTGCCAACTTAGAGAGCAATCGTGAAGAGCGTCGTAAATGTCGGGCTCGTTTAGATGAAGCAACTAACGAAAAAGATAAGAAAAGAGCTCAAGCAGCTTTTGATAAAGTTGATAAAAAGATTGATGAGTATTTTGATACAACCATTAAAATCTTTGGTGCTTTAGTATTATCCGATGATTTAAAAGGTGTTGCCAAATTAATGCACGATTGGTACACTTCACGTGGTAAAATTATTCGCACTAATCGTGATTTAAACTTATTAAAATTAAGATATGAGGCAGAAACAACTGCTGAAAAACATAAACCAAAAATTGCTAATAAAATTGCCAGTTTAGAAAAAAACTTGGAAACTTATCAAGCTAGTTTAAATGAAGTTGATGGTAAGATTGCGCTAGTTAAAGAAAACTTAAAATCAAATGAAAAATTTGAACGCTATGAAGCAAGACGTGATACTGGAATTGATTTAGCCCGTTTAACTTACGAAGAAATGCGTTTACTAAGAACGGATTTACAAATTATTTTCCAAGATCCTTATTCTTCATTAAATCCAAGAATGACGATTGGTCAATTAATTGGGGAAGCTTTGGTGACTCATGGTTATTTCCATGCCGGAACAAAACAACTCAACGATTATATTTTAGAAGTAATGGATAAAAGTGGACTTCAAGATTATATGATTCACCGTTATCCCCATGAGTTTTCTGGTGGCCAAAGACAACGGGTTGGGATTGCTCGTGCTTTAGCGTTACGTCCCAAGTTTATCGTGGCTGATGAGGCAGTTAGTGCCTTAGACGTTTCGATTCAATCGCAAGTTATTAACTTATTGAAAGACTTACAAGATCAAGAAGGGTTCTCATTCCTCTTTATTTCGCATGACTTAGGAGTGGTCCGTTATATTTCTGATCGAATTGGAGTTATGTATTTAGGAGATTTAGTTGAACTAGCTCCTACTGAGAAAATGTTTAAAAAACCTCTTCACCCTTATACTGAGGCCTTATTAGAATCAATTCCGACTACAGAACGGCGTGGTTCAATTGTGCCACTTGAGGGTGATGTACCAAGTCCGGTTAATCCTCCTTCTGGTTGTAAATTCCATACTCGTTGTAAGTATGTAATGGACATTTGTCGTGTTGAAGAACCAGAATGGCGTGAAGTTGAACCAGGACACTTTGTAGCTTGTCATTTATATAATGAAAAAGATACTCAATAGAGAAAAATATCGCGAACAGCGAAAGAAAGATCTTGAATTAAAGCAGGAAATTGATAAATTGAATAAAAATGTTAAGCTTGAAAAACATGATGTTTTAGCTATGACAGCAGCGGCTTTATCAGTGTTTTTACCGGTTATATTTATCTTTGTCGCCATTCTTGCCTTTTTCTCTTGGTTACTATTTGGAAGAGGCTAATTGTGAAAAAGAAACTGATACTAATTGGAGTTTTATTACTATTAACAAGTTGTATAGCTAGTACTCCGAAACATTTTAAAGATTATTTGGGTGAATACCAAGATGAACTTTATGTGAACGAGAAACTTGGCTTTAAACTCGAAAAGATTACGGGATATGAAATTTCTTCGGCGGATAGCCTAAGACGGGAATTAGAAGCGTTATATGAGGACAAAACTAGCGCGGAGCGAAAAGAATTAGATAAATCAAGAAAACTCTTTGTGACGCGAAATGCAGCGCTTGATGTAAGCATGAGAATTGATTTAGAATATCGCAAAGATGATCCGCGTCTTGATGTCGAAAACTATATTGCCCATGTCAAAGAGTTTTATAAAGATAATCAAGATATCCAATTTTCTTTCCTTGACCATTTTCCATATCAAATCGCTAATCAAGAGTATACCTTACTAACAGCTTTCTCAAAGTCCTACCAAAGGATTGTTTATTTCTACTTACGTCCGACGGGTGATTATATGTTAGTGATTACAATTTCAACAACTGATACTATCCAAGGTAATGAAGCTGCTTTAAAGCTCATCAGGTCATTTCAAGAATATAAAATAGATTAATAAATTAAATACCTTCTAACTGGAGGTATTTTTTTCTAGGGATTTGCTTACTATAAGGGTATAATTAAATGGGGTGGGATATGGATTACTCTCAGTTAAATTATAGTGAACTAAATTTCTTAATTGAATTTATTATTATTCGTTATATGAAATCTGAGGCTTATTTATCTGATCTCTGTTTTTTTCAAGTTCAAGAAGTTAATAATAATCTAAATCCTGACAAATTTTCGACGATTGTCAGAAAGGCTTTAAATAAACTGGACAACGATGAATATCGGATTTTTTATGAAGATTATTTTATGAAAACTAATCGATACTGGTGGCAAGAATATTATTCAAAGTCATCTTATTATCGAATTAAAAAGCTGGCGATGTTTAAATTTTTAAATTGCCTCCATCAGTAAAAAGTGGTAT
>CAYUXU010000041.1:0-8305 GCA_964449005.1 uncultured Erysipelotrichaceae bacterium
TGAAGTAAAAACTATTATTGCTGCCACCAAACAAATTGATTTAATTAAAAAAATTCAAAACGCCGGTCGTTACGAAATGCTTGATGAAAGATTACTGGAAATCGCTAATTTAAGATTGGCGAATCCCGAAGCCAGTATTAATGAACTTTGTGAGATTTACCAAAGTGAAACTGGTAACCAAATTAGTAAGTCAGGAATGAATCACCGTTTAAGAAAATTAAGGCAAATCGCAGAACAAATCTAATAATATAAATAGCGCAGTTAGGGTCACGCTTAATCACACTCATAGTAGGTGGAAAAATATAACTTTAAGATTTAAACTACAGTTAAGAGCAGCGGGGAATCATAACATGAAAAGTATACCCAACAGCGATAACCTTACAATTGAAAAAAAGTTTGGAGCTTCGATGAGGCATTTTCGGATTTTAAAGAAACTTTCCCAAGAAGAACTAGCTTTTCGTAGTGGGCTAAATCGTAATTATATTTCTGATACGGAACGAGGAACGAGAAACGTCTCTTTACGATCGATTGCGAAAATATCACATGGCTTAGGAATTAGCATCGCCGATTTATTTAAGAATATTGATTGATAAAGTGGGGCTTGTGGTAAGACCGCTTTTTTTATATACTTGAAAAGAGGTAAAATATGACAAGTAAAAGAACCGATTTAATTAAACTCTCTTTTCAAGAAGAAGTTGGCAATGTTATAAGTCATGGGGTCATGGTGGCTCTTTTATTAATGCTCTTACCAATTATTGCGATTAGAAGTTATTTGATTGGGGGACCAATTTTAGCTTTTGGAAATTCAGTTTTTATAATTGCCTTAATCTTAATGTTTTTAGCATCAACTTTATATCATAGTATGGCTTTTGATTCAAAACACAAAGTCATTTTTCGGATTTTAGATCATATTTTTATTTTTGTGGCAATCGCCGGAACTTATACGCCCGTCGCTTTATATGCGATTTCAGGAGTCTGGGGAATAGTAATTTTAATTATTCAATGGACTTGTGTTATCAGTGGTGTTTTATATAAAGTGCTGGCGAAATCATATAATAAAAAAATCACCTTAGCGATTTATTTAATAATGGGTTGGTCGGCTTTATTTTTCCTTCCAGTAATTATTTCTAAAACTAGTCCTATTTTCTTAGGACTAATTGCGTTAGGTGGGATTTTATATACGATTGGGACTTGGTTTTATGCTCAAAAGACCCGACCATACTTTCATTTTATTTGGCACATCTTTATAAACTTAGCGGCGATTAGCCACCTAGTAGCAGTAATCTTTTTCTTAGTCTAAATATGAAGTAATAACTTTTTCATCAACATCAATATAAATTGTTTTATGTTGACCTAAAGCGACAAATCCCAAACGAGTCTGAGGGATTTTTTTAATATTCCGCACTTCGGTATAATTGACGGGAATACTAGAAGAATCTCTCGATTGGCTAAAATATGCCGCCAACATCGCCGCTAAACGAATTAAGGGTTCATCAAGTTGATTCGTGTTTACAATGACATGCGAACCATGATAATCAGCGACATGAAACCAGTAATATGATTTTCTGGCCCAATTAAAAGTTAAATAATCATTTTGCAGATTATTTTTCCCAATTAAAATAGTTATATTATCATCATATTGAATGGTGATGTAATTGAGATTTTTTGGAGCTGTTTTCTTTTGACGACGCGGTGGTTTTAAATATCCATAATTAATTAGTTCAGTTCTAATTTCTTGGGCATCTAAAAGAGTCGCTTGTTTCAATTGGAAGTCGAGATTTCTAAAATACTCTAAATCATGTTTGGTAAGTTCAATTTGTTTTAAAAGGTGAGCCTGGGCATTTTTTAATTTATGATATCTTTGATAAAATTTATTAGCGTTGGTAATACCATCATAGCGTAAGTCTAAAGGGATGGTAATTGAATTACCTTCAAAATCTGGCATGGTGACTTGCGAGTTACCTTTTTTGATATTTTGACCATAGCTAAATAGTAAATCACCATAGACTTGATACTTTTCAAAATCCAATGCATCATCAAAGGATGCTTCCAGCTTGGGTAGTTTTCGCTCAGCTTTTTTAATCTCGCGTTTAATCACCCGAACTAAGTCACCCGTTAATTCTTTAATTTGAGCTTGATTTTCTAAATCGGTATAAATAAAATCCATACCAGTTTCTAAAGGTAGTTTTTTATGGGAAAGATTTAAATGTTTTAATTCAATAATATGATACTCGTACTGTTTATGCTTTGGATAAATATATAAATCATTTGAAGCTACAACTTCTTTTAGAATATTTTGAAAGCTTTCACCTTGAGAAATACGATATTTGAATTCTCGATCAAGTAAAGGTGAGAAACCCGAAAACTGGGAAGTAAAACTTAAGTCAGCTTGGTAGTTTTTGGCTAAAAAGGGATCAGTTTTATCTTGTTTAATGGGGTAGATATAATTGGCTCCGGGTTGAATAATCCTTTGAGTATTTAAATAAGGGGGGATTCTTAATAATGCGTCTAAAATGGTTCTATCTTCATCACACAAAATAACATTAGCGTATTTCCCCATTAACTCGACAAAGAGATAGCGTTTAATTTTATCACCGATCTCATTATGGTTTGTGATTTCTATTTCTAAATAACGGTCATAGTCATACTGCTTAATCGAAACAATCGTACCGTTTTCAAGATGTTTTCTTAGTAACATCGCAAAATTACTAGGATAATCAGGAGTAGGATATTTCTTTTTTGTGAGGTGAATTCGATTATAAAGCGAATGGGTTGAAATTAATAAAACTAAATTTTTTTTCGGTAAACGCAAATTAAAAATAAGTTCAGTTTTAGTAATTTGGTATATTTTATTAATTCTACTATTTACGATGTTTTGAAGTTGATCAGTGATCTTCGCTAAAATGATGCCGTCTAAAGCCATATCTTCCCTCTTTTCTTAATAAGTATATCACGAGTTATTATTACTTGACTTGATAAGTCTAAGCAAATTATTAATTTCTTTTTATAATTAGGACTCTTTTTCTGATTTAAAGTTACTTGAAATTGACAAGTTACTTATAAATCGCTAAGATATTTAAAAGGAGTTAGCGATGGGCAAAGGATTACTGATTATCTTTAGTGGACCCTCTGGTGTTGGAAAAGGAACCGTCCGCGAACATTTCATGCAGGATGCTAGTCTCAATCTAGTCTATTCTATTTCAATGACGACTCGCGTTAAAAGAGATGTTGAGAAAGAGGGGATTGATTATTTCTTTGTCGACATGGAAACTTTTAAAAACGCCATCGCTAATAACGAACTATTAGAATACGCCAATTTTGTCGGTAATTATTACGGATCACCAAAAGCTAATATCGAAAAACTACAAAATGAAGGTAAAAATGTTATTTTAGAAATTGAAGTTGAAGGTGCGAAACAAGTTTTAGAGAAATGTCCTGATGCTTTATCAATCTTTCTTGTTCCACCATCCTTGGAGGAATTAGAAAATCGGATTCGAGGCCGTAAAAGTGAATCTGAAGAAATGATTGCCCGGCGGATGAAGAAAGCTGAGAAAGAATTGGAGGAAGTTAAGGATTATAAATATATTGTTTGTAATCAAAATCCAATCGAAGCCGCTGAAATTATTCGTTCAATTATTAAACGCCATGCGATACAAGCAAAAACAGCTAATTAAAATATCCATAATAATGGGTATTTTTATTTATTTTAAGTATGATGACTCTTATATTATAATGAGAGAGAGGTAAATATGACGATTATTGAAGTCTTAGTAGATTTAGGAAGTACTAATTTAGATGTGGGGTATTATTATGATGCATCTAATTTTTCGGTCGTCGTTGGTGCCCGGGTTAAAGTTCCGTTAGGACCTCGCCAAGTAGTTGGGATTGTTTCTCTAATTTATGATAAAAGTAAGTCTCAAGAAATTATCAATAATACTCAATATGAGATAAAAGAGATTTTGGCATTAATCGATACAGAACCAATTATTAACGCTGAACAATTTGCTTTAGCGAAGTATTTAGCTTATCAAACCGTTGCCCCCATTATTAGCTGTTTAAGTAGTATGGTGCCACGTTTATTAAGTACTCAAAAGTTAGTTATACCAACTGTGGCTTATTATCAAGTACAAAGAAAAGAACTTCAGTTACCGCCACGTCAAAAAGAAGCATACCAGTATTTATTAAATCAAAAAAAAGTATTAAGAAAAGATTTTAATCGATTATTTCCAGGGATGGCAGCACCTTTATTAAAAAAGGAACTTATTGAGCTAATCTTAGAAAAAGAAAGTCCGCTTCAGATTAAACTTGATGCAGAAATTCCACCAACCTTAACTTTAGATCAGAAAAATGCTTTACGAGAAATCAAGGCTCATCAAAATAAACCAATTTTATTACATGGCGTTACCGGGAGTGGTAAAACCGAACTATATTTAAATCTAGCAGCCGAAGTGATTAAAGACCAAAAACAAGCCTTAATCTTAGTTCCCGAGATTTCTTTAACTCCACAAATGATTGAACGTTTTCAAAAACGCTTTGCTAATCAAGTTGCTATTTATCATTCGCGACTAACTATTACGCAACGGATTCATCAATATCAATTAGTGAAAGAAAATCAAGTCCAAATTGTGGTTGGGACCAGAAGTGCCGTCTTTTTACCGTTTGATAAGCTTGGTTTAATTGTGATGGATGAAGAACATGATTATAGCTACAAACAAGCTGAGACGCCGCGTTATCATTGTCGTGATGTGGTTTTATATCGTGGGAAAAGACATCAAGCTTTAGTAGTCTTAGGAAGTGCCACCCCTGCTTTTGAAAGTTATGCCCGGGCTTTAAAAGATGTTTATCATTTAGTAAAATTACCTAATCGCATTAATCAAGAAAAACTTAGTTGTCAAATTGTTGATACCAAAAAGGCTTTAAAAGCAGGTCAATCACATATTTTAACTAATCAATTATTGGAGGCAATTGCTTTAAGACTACAAGCTAAGCAACAAACCTTACTCTTCTTAAATCGCCGAGGTCATACTCCAGTTTTAAAATGTAATCATTGTCAAGAAGTTTTAATGTGTGACGATTGTGATGTTTCTTTAACCTACCATCAAGATAATAAGCTTTTAATTTGTCATATTTGTGGGAAAACCAAACAACTACCACAAATTTGTCCTTACTGTCAAACCGGAAGTTTTAGTTATTATGGTTTTGGGACTCAAAAAGTTGTTGAGGAATTAAATAAGCACTTCCCACAAGCTAAAGTAGTGCGGATGGATTTAGATAGTGTCGCTGCCGCCGGGAGTCATCAAAAAGTCTTGGATAAGTTTCACAAAAGTGGTGATATATTAATTGGGACTCAAATGATTGCCAAGGGTTTAGATTACCCAAACATTACTTTAGTAGGTATTTTAAATGGCGATGCATATTTAATTAAAGATGATTTCCGTAGTATTGAAACGACTTACGCATTATTAGTCCAAGCTAGTGGTAGAAGTGGTCGCGGTGATACTCCTGGTGAAGTTTTAATTCAAGCTTATAATCAAGATCATTATGCTTTGAAGCTAGCTTGCCAAGGTGACTACGATCGATTTTTCCGCTATGAAATGCAATTTCGTCATCTTGCTTTATACCCACCATATAGTTATTTAACAAGTTTAACTTTACTTTCAAAAAATGAAAATCAGCTTGATTTGGCAGCTGATCAAATTAAAACTAGTTTATCAGCAAGTCAATTTCAAATTTTAGGACCGAGTCAACTAATTCGACAAAGAAATCATTATCGAAAAAGAATTACCATAAAAAGTAAAAACTTAGATGAGATGTTAGAAGTAATTCACCAACATTTTGCCAGTTGGCAAAATATTAAATCAGTTAAAGTGATTGTGGATGTTAATCCACTAGTCTGGGGGTAAATTATGAAAGCACGTCAAAAAGCTTGGGAAATCATTAAAAGGGTTCATTTAGATAATGCCCATGCTAGCTTAATTATGCGTCATGGTTTAAAAGATTATTCTTCTTTAGACCAAGCTTTAATCCAGACTTTAGTCTATGGAACTTTAAAAAACTATCAATTCTTACGTTATCAGTGGCAAAGTTTTCTGAAAAATAAGATTGATGAAGATATAAGTTTATTAATTGATATGGCGGTTTTCCAATTAATTTTCTTAGATAAAATTCCCAATCATGCCGTAGTAAATGAAACAATTGAGATTAGTAAAAAAGTTACTTATGGTAAATATCGTCGTTTAGTTACCGCGATTTTGCATCGCTTTATAAAAGAAGGCAAACAACAAATTGAAAACTATCAAGCTTTAAGCGAAGCTATTCAAAATGGGAAAGATCAAGTTGGATTAGATGTTTTAGAAGCTTTAGCGCTTGATAGTAGTCATCCGCTATGGCTAGTTAAGCTCTGGCAGAAACAAATTGGTTTTAGTCATACCGTTAAGTTATGTTACTACAATAATCAAAATTCACGACTTGAATTTCGGGTTAACACTTTAAAATCATCACTTGATAAAATTCTCAACAATCCTGATTTTGTGAAACATCCACTAGCAACTAACGCTGTAATTTATCAAAAAAATATTTTTCAAAGTAATTATTTTAAAAATAGAGAAGTTGTTATTCAAAGCGCTAGTAGTCAAAAAGTGGCGGAATTAGTGGATCTAAATGGTCCGTTAAATGTTTTAGATATGTGTAGTGCCCCCGGTGGTAAAGCTTTTCACTTAGCTAGTCTTATGAATAATCAAGGTAAAATTTTAGCAGTTGATATTCATCCTCATCGTATTAAATTAATAGAAAATGAAATGGTGTTACAAAATGTTAAAAATGTTGCAACCTTAGTAGCCGATGCTACTAAATTAAAACGGCACGAGCTTGGCGAATTTGACGCAATTATATTAGATGCACCATGCAGTGGTTTTGGAGTTTTAAGAAGTAAGCCGGAAATTAAAATTCATACGAAATTTTCTGATATTAAAGATTTAGTAAAGCTCCAAGCTGCCTTATTAAAAAGTGCTAGTCAATTATTAAAAATTGGTGGGCAATTAATATATGCGACTTGTACAATCAATGAACTGGAAAACCAAGCTCAAATTCAACAATTTTTAGAAGATTATCCAAATTTTAGCTTAGAAAAGCAACAATTACTTTTACCTTTTGAAGTTGATTCTGATGGGTTTTATCTTGCAAAACTCAAGCGAATCAGTTAAATTATGCTAAAATGATACTATGAGGAAAAATATGTCAAGTGTTTATGATTATAGATTAAATAAGTGGGAAGAGTACTTTTTAAATAATGGTGAGAAAAAGTATCGAGCCCGCCAACTCTATCAGTGGTTGTATCAAAAGCAGGTAACTTCATTTCAAGAAATGAGTGATTTAAGTCACAGCTTAATTGCTAAGCTAGCTGCAGATTTTAGCTTTGATGATTTAAGATTAATTGATAAAACTGTTAGTAGTGATGAGACAATTAAATACTTATTTGAATTAGCGGATCAAGCCTTAATTGAGACCGTTTTGATGAAATATGATTATGGTAATACCGTTTGTGTTACCACTCAAGTTGGTTGTAACATGGGTTGTACTTTTTGTGCTAGTGGCTTATTAAAAAAACAAAGAGATTTAACTGCTGGAGAAATGGTAGCTCAAGTCCTCTATATTGACAAACTTTTAAAGGAAGAAGACTCCCGAGTGAGTAATGTTGTAGTAATGGGAATTGGCGAACCATTTGATAATTACGATAATGTTTTAGATTTTATGAAAATTATTAATCATGATTTAGGACTCGCGATTGGAGCTCGTCATATTACGGTTTCTACTTCAGGAATTGTGCCTCGAATTTATGATTTTGCGGATGAAGCTACACAATTTAATCTTGCCGTTTCTTTACACGCGGCAAATGATGAATTACGTAGCAAATTAATGCCAATTAATCAACGTTTTAACTTAGCAGCATTAAAAGAAGCTTTAGTATATTATAGTAATAAGACGAATCGAAGAATTACTTTAGAGTATATTTTATTAGATGGGGTTAATATTGCTGATCGTGATGTCAAAGCTTTAAAGAAATTTGTTTCAGGTTTAAATTGTTATGTCAATTTAATTCCTTACAATCCGGTCTTAGAGGTAGATTATCACAGTGTCGATTATCGTCAAGCTTTAGAGTTTTACAATAAATTAAAACAAGTTAATATTCATTGTACCTTACGTGCGAAACAAGGCGATGATATCAGTGCTGCCTGCGGGCAACTAAGAGCACAACAAGAAAAGGGGCAAGTTAATGTATTACGGAGCAAGTGATATTGGTCTAATT
>CAYUXU010000042.1:0-8229 GCA_964449005.1 uncultured Erysipelotrichaceae bacterium
GTCCAACGCGTAGGTGATTTAGAAAACGGCCGCCGTACTGACGAAAAACGATTACGCCAGGCAACAGTCCGGCCGACTTTAAATGCGGTCCCGGGAGACTTAAGTCTTTGTATGCCAAAAAGACAATTAGATAATATTATTGAAACGCTACATGCTTTAGATAATGTTGCCCCAGGAACCGCAAATTATGATACGTTGCTTTATGGTGTGGAGTGTAAGTATTACTCAGGTCGACCTCTGACAAAGGATTTTGAAATCGTTGATACGAAAGGGATTTATGCGATTGGCGATGGAGCTGGTTTTACCCGTTCTTTATCACAAGCTGGTGCCAATGGTTTAATGGTTGGAGACATTATTTCTCGTAAATATAAAAGAGCTGACTAATCATCAGCTCTTTTCAAGTTGTCTTTAATCCATTTTGGATTTTGTAAGATTTTTCTACCAATCCCGATTAAATCAGCGGCCTCTTTTTCTAAGAGAGTTTCTGCTTCCGCTAAACTGGTAATGCCGCCAGTCAAAATAATTGGTAGTTTCAAACTAGCTTTTAAGGTGCTAGTTATTTCTTTAAAATAACCTGGGGGAGTTAAGTTTGGGTGATTATAACCAAAGAAACTTCCCGAGATATGTAAGGCGGCAATATTTAAATCGCTTAGTTTTCTAGCGGTATCAATCGTATCTGCTAAGTTAATCCCATCAGGGTGAAAATCGGTCGCTGCTAGTCTCACAAATACTGGAAAATCAGCGGGTAGTTCGTTTTTGATAGCTCTTATAATTTCTAACAAAAAGTTTTGTCGGTTCGTGAGACTTCCTCCATAGTAATCATTTCTTTGATTAGTTAAGGGTGATAAAAACTGATTAACCAAAAAGCCATGTGCACCATGAATCTCAATTCCATTAAATCCTAAGTTATAGGCTAATAAGGCACTGTTTTTAAAATCTTCTATTATTGTCTTAATTTCTTGCTTAGTAAGTGCTTGTGGTAACCGAGTCTCTTTAGGATTAACGATGGCCGAAGGACCTTTTAAGTAATCTAAACTAACGTCAGCACTACTTCCAGCATGATTTAATTGTGCCAAAAAATAAGCATCATTATCTAAAACCAAGTTGATTAGTTTTTTGAGTCCAACTTGATCAGCATTACTACCAAGTGATAGTTGGGGGCTTCTTAAACTCGCTTTTCCTTGGCGATTTACATAAGCATGTTCCAATATAATTAAACTAACTAACTTACTTTCAGTTAATCTTTGATAATGTTTTAAAGTTGCTTCGGTAACTTCACCATTATTTCCAGCGGTGCGAGTCGCCATCGGTGGGATAATAATGCGATGTTTTAAATTTAAATTATTAATTTTTAATGGTTGGAAAACTTTTGACATTTTAGAGCTCCTTTCTTTCATCTTACCGAATTTCAATTTTATTTCAAGTTACTTATTTTTAAGTGATAGTGTATAATTAAAAGAAATTGGAGGCAGACATGAAAACTATTAATTTAAAAGATTTTCTTGATTTTAATTATTTTTCAAATTTGAAAGCTAATCAAAATCAAGTAGCATGGGTTAATTCAAAGGCAAACTTAAAAGATAACAATTATAAAAGCAATATTTGGCTTAAAGCGGCAGATAGTACTTTTCAATTAACTAATTTTGATAGTGAAAGTGCTTTTTTCTGGTATCAAGACCAAATTGTTTTTAGTGGAATTAGGGGTCAAGATGACCAAAAACAAAGTGATGAAGAAAAAATAATCACTCATTTCTATGCAATTAAAACAACTGGTGGTGAGGCAGTAAAGCTCTTTAGCTTACCACTAAAGGTTTTAAAAATGGAACATTTAACTGATGGGAAGTTTGTTTTTGTAGCCGGTTCTGACTTAAGATATCCTGATTGGCATTTACTAGGTAAAAAAGAGCGTCTTGAAATCTTAGAAAAACAAGCTGATGAGAGTGGTTTTTATGAAATTGATGATTTACCCTGGTGGGGTAATGGCTTAGGATTTACTAATCAAAAACGGAATCGACTTTATATTTATGATATAAACACTAAGCAGATTAAAGCAATTTCAGGACCTAATTTTAATGTTTTAGATTTTGATTTTGATGAAGACAAGAAGAATATTTTATTCTATGGTAATTTATTAATTAATAATAAATATAATTTAGATAGTGAAGTCGTTATTTATAATTTAAAAAATGATCAAGCTCAAGTCATTTTCCAAGAAGCAGAAACAGTACGGGTAGCGCGTTTCTATAAAACTGGTGTCTTACTTCTAAAGACTGATCGTTTGACTTACGGTTTAAATGAACATACTAGCTTTTATTATTTAGAAAATCAAAAGCTTACTAAACTAATTGATTTTGATTATGGAATTGGTTCTTCAGTTGGTAGTGATATTCGTTATGGTCAACTCCAAAGTTTTAAAGTTGTTCAAGATACGATTTACTTCACTGCAACCATTAATCATAAGGCAATTTTGATGAGTTTAAAGGGCCAAGACTTAAATCGTGAATTAGAAATTGATGGATCAATTGAGGGCTTTGATGTCAGTGACGATTATATTTACTTGGTAGCACTTTATCAACAACAACTTCAAGAGCTTTATCAATATGATTTAAAAGAAAAAGAAGTTACAAAGATTACGAAAATTAATCAAGATAGTTTAGCTGATAAGTATCTAGCAACTCCGAAACAACTTAGCTTTAAAAAGGAACAATTTCAAATAGATGGTTTTGTTTTAGAACCATTTAATTATGATGAAAATCAAAAATATCCGGCTATTTTAAATATCCATGGTGGCCCAAAGACGGTCTATGGTGAGATTTATTATCATGAAATGCAGTATTGGGCTAGTCAAGGTTATTTTGTGCTTTATTGTAACCCACGTGGTTCTGACGGGAAAGGCAATAAGTTTGCCGATATTCGTGGTAAGTATGGCACGATTGATTACGATGATATTATGGAGTTTACCGATTTGGTCTTAGAAAGCTATCCCAGTATTGATAAAAATCGCTTAGGAGTCACCGGAGGTTCTTATGGAGGTTTTATGACGAATTGGATTATTACCCAAACTGATCGCTTCCAAGCTGCCGCTACACAACGTTCAATTAGTAATTGGATTAGTTTTGCTGGTACTAGTGATATCGGTCCTTACTTTGCGATGGACCAACAAAATGTTACTGATTTATATGGTGATTATGATAAGCTTTGGCATCATTCACCACTGAAATATATAAAAAATGCCAAGACTCCAACTTTAGTGATTCACTCTGATCAAGATTATCGTTGTTGGATTCCAGAAGGAATGCAGATCTTTACCGCCTTAAAATATTTGGGAATTGATACAAAGCTAGTTTATTTTAAAGGGGAAAACCATGAACTAAGTCGGAGTGGCAAACCAAAAAATCGCATTAAACGATTAGCTGCCATTACCGAGTGGTTTAACAAATATTTAAAGTAATGGAAAATAAGTTTCTTTATAGTAAGTTACAATTAATTTTAGAAGTATTGGCGAAGCTCTATGCTAGTCCCAATTATGTGAAGGGGAGCGAAATTGCGGAATTATTAAATATTAATCAACGTGGTGTCCGGCGTTTAATTGAAGAGCTGCGACAACTTGGTTATCAAATTGAAGCACAACCTGGAATTTATGGGGGTTATAAACTATTAAAAGGGAATCTATTTTTACCTTTAATTATTGAAGAGAAGTATCAAGTGGCTTGGCAAGAATTATTAAGTTACGTAATTTCTAGTAAAGATTTAGCGAATTACACGACAATTATTGAATTGTTAAATGCTTTAAGTATCTTAGGGGAAAACCCGCCCTTAAAAATTTATGAAAGTTATCAAGGCTTCCAATTAAACCCGATTATTAAACGTCGTATTGACCAGGCTTATTATCTTTTAGAGACTGCCATTAAAAAGCAACAAGTTGTGAGGATTGTTTATGAAAGGGCCAATTCTAATTTAACTAATCAATTTGAGTTTGTCCCTTATCAACTTTTAGTTTATAACCAAAGTTATTATATTAAAGGCCATTATTTTAAAGAGCATGAGGTAAGAACTTTAAAACTCAGTCGCATCAAAGAAATAGTAGTCACTAAAAAGCTCTTCGTCTTTGATGAAGCATTCCTCAACAAGACTGATGATCTCCCATTTAGTGAAACCGCTTTTGCGAAAATAGCAATTTCTTTAAAAATTAATCAAACGCGAGCTGATTTAAAAGACTATATTTTTGGTGAAAATCAAGAAATTATTGAAGATGAAACTCACTTTATTTTAAATTGTGAAATGTACGGTAATCTTGTGATTGAAAGTTTTGTTTATAGTTTAGGAGCCGATTGTGAAGTCTTAGCGCCACTTTGGTTAAAAGAAGCTGTCAAAAAACAAGCAAAACTGCTTTATTTAAAAGACTAGGTCTCTAACTGTCCTAATTACCAGTTATGATGAAATTAGGAAAGGAGTTAAGCTATGTCAGAAGTTTATACTGTTTTTGATGGAGTGAAGATGCAACAGCTCTTCTTATTACTTACTAAGCAAGCCGAAGAGACGGTTTACCAACAGGTCAAAGCGCTTGATGAAACTAATTTAACTTATCGCGAATTTTTAGCTTTAATTAAAGAAGATCAACAATTAAAAGAGTTGATTCAAGATTTAATTTTACATGCTTTAGCTAATACGCCTTGGGATTGGTTTTTAAAGAAAACTATCCAATTGAGAAGAGATGAAGAGAAATCAGACCAATGATTTCTTTTTATTTTGAAAATTAGTTATAATACTAGGTGAGGAAGTGAATTATGGAACTTTTAGTTAGTTTATTAGATCAAAGTGATCTTGATATATATCAAAAATCTGGAGTAACCGGAATTATCTTAGCTGAGAAACAGTTTTCTTTGGCTAGTCCCAAATACTTTAGTAAAAATGAGATTAAAACTATCACAGCTTTAGCTAGTTCAAAGCAACTGGCGGTATATTTATTGGTTAATCGGATGATGTTTGATGCTGATTTAGATGCACTAAAAGATTGGTTAAGATTTCTTAAAGAAATAAAAGTTACTGGGATTTATTTCGCAGATTTGGCTGTCTTAACTTTAGCACAGAAATTAAAAATGACAGAGTTATTAATTTATGCTCCGGGCGCACCGTTAGTTAATAGTTTTGATGCGAAAGTATTTTTAGAAACTGGCATTAAAGCAGTTGAGTTAGCCAATGAAATCACCTTAGAAGAAAAATTAGAAATTGCTAGAATTTTACCAAAGCAGCTGGCGACAGTTATTCATGGTCATTTAATTATGTCAACTTCAAAAAGACCACTTTTAAGTAATTATTTTAGCGAGATTAAAAAAGATTATTCAGTAATTGATAATTATCAACTTAGTTTAATTGAAGCAACCCGTGATCGGAAGATGCCAATTTATGAAAATGAGCATGGGACGGTGATATATCAAGCCGAAGTGCTACAAAGTTTTCAAGAGTTAAATTTACTATTAGATGCCGGTCTCGAAATATTTCGAATTGATGCGATGTTTTTAAGTAAATCAGATTTAATGTTAGCTTTAAAGTATTATCAAAAATCGTTATCAGGTATAAAAATCCAATTATCAGAAATCAATTCACAGTTTGAGAAAGAGTTAGGTCATGGTTATTACTACCAAGCCTCAAATTTGGTGAAATGATGCAAAAGATTGAATTACTAGCTCCAGCCGGAGATTTAAAAAGATTAAAATATGCGATAGCTTATGGTGCTGACGCAGTTTATATTGGTGGGAAACGTTTTTCTTTACGCAGTCGTGCTTCAAACTTTGATCTTAAGGAAATCGCTGAAGCAGTTAAGTTTGCCAATAAGTATCAGGCTAAAATTCATGTCACAATTAACATGTTACCGCATGAGTCTGATTTTGATGGCTTAAAAGAATATTTGTTAGAACTTGAGAGAATAGGGGTTACAGCAGTTATTTGTGCCTCAGTTTATATTGTAAAATTAGCTAAATCTATTTTAAAAAAGACCGAAGTTCACCTAAGTACCCAACAGTCGACTTTAAATTCGGCAGCCATTGAATTTTATAATTCTTTAAAGGTTGATCGAGTGGTTTTAGGACGTGAATTAAATATGCCTCAAATTAAAGAAATTGTCACAAAAAGTCCCGTTCCGATTGAAGGCTTTATTCATGGTGGGATGTGTGTTAATTATTCAGGTCGTTGTACTTTAAGCAATTATATGACCGGACGTGATGCTAATCGCGGCGGTTGTGCTCAATCATGTCGTTGGAAATACCAAGTCTATGAGGACAATCAGTTAATTAGTAATCCGGCTGTTTTGTTTTCGATGAGTTCCAAAGATTTAATGGCAGCTGATTATTTACCTGAGTTAATTGAAAGTAATGTTGCTAGCTTAAAAATTGAAGGCCGCATGAAGTCACTATATTATATTGCGATAGTTGTTAACGCTTATCGGCAATTAATCGACGTCTACTATCAAAATAACTTTATTACAAAAGAGGCGAAAGCCGAATTCTTAAGTGAATTAGCCCGAGCTGAGAATCGACCATTTTCTGATGGATTTTATGGTGGAGTGCCACAAGCTGATGGTCATTTATATGGCACTAATGGCGCGGGCGTTACTCACGATTTTTTAGGAGAAGTTTTAAAATCGAAGTCGGGTTATACTTTAGTCGAAGTTCGAAATTACTTTAAAAAAGGTGATTTGATTGAAGTAATTGGACCAGATCACTATCGTACTAAGTTTCAGCTTAATGAAATTATTGATGAAGAAGCTAATCAAATTGAGATTTGTAATCAACCAATGAAAAAAGTTTGGATTAAAACCCCAACTACTTTAAGTCCATTTCACTTACTAAGAAAAGGTGAATTATGAGTCAATCGTGGATTAGTGGTGCTATTGCCGTAAAAGCAGCCCTCTTAGGTGAAAAGCGAAAAATCTTTCAAATTATTGTTTTAAAAGATAAAATAAATCGTGATTTTAAGTTTATTATAAACCAAGCTGAAAAGAGAACGATTAAGGTCATAGTTTTAAACCAAAAAGATTTTTTTCAATTTCCCAATGCTAAAACAGCAGCTGGTATTATGGCTGAGGTTGGTCCATATATTTTTCCTGAATTTGACTATTTTAACTTAAGTGGATGGTTTGTCTATTTACAAGGGGTTGAAGATCCGTTTAATTTCGCGTATTGTTTAAGAAGCTTATATCCAGCTGGTTGCAGTGGGGTTTTAGTTGAACCGCGAAACTGGTTGACAGCTAGTGACACGATTATTAGAAGTAGTGCCGGTGCTAGTGAATATTTGCCAATTTATCAAGTTGAACCAGATACGCTTAAGAACTTTATAGAAAAAGATTATCAATTAATCGCAGCCCAACGAAGTACGACTGCGGTAAGTTTAACGGATTTTGTATTTCCCGAAAAATTTGTCTTAGTATTTGGTGGCGAAAAACGTGGTATCTCAAAAGAAGTCTTGAGTCAGACTTCAAAATATCTTTACATTAAGTATCAGAGGGATTTTAAAATGGCATTAAATGCGAGTAGTGCAGTTAGTGTCTTTGCTTTTACAATTTCAAAGCAATTAGATAAAGGAGAAATTTAATGAAAAAGAGAAAGATTAATTTTAAGCATTTATTTTTGTTGTTAGGAGTTGTGGTTGCTTTAGGGATTGGCAGCTTCTTTACAGTTCAGTACTTTTTTAGATCAAAGCTACCAGAACCGCTTGCTCCACTCGTAAATGCTGAAAAAATGGTTGGTAATGAAGTAAGGCAGTATGAAAAAGTTGATGATTTTGAATTAGACATTCATTATCCCGCTTTTAAAAATGACAGTAAAAATATTATAGAAGATTATTTAAATGAAAAAATCGCAAACTACCAAGACCAAGCCGAAAAAAGTCAATATTTTCTGATTGATTATGAGAGCTTTCAAAGTGGTGACAACTACAGTGTTTTGTTTTATCAAAATCAAACCAATGATTTAACAGATAGTTCCTATCAACTAGATCAAATTTTTAACTTTGATAAAACCGGGAATTTCTTAACATTAGAAGACTTATTTGAACAGGATTATTTAAAACAACTGGTGGGATTATTACAAAATGCTTTTCAAGATGAATTTGAAGGCTTACCACCATTAAAGTTTTATCAGACATTGAATCATGAAAATTTGACCTTAAAAGATTACTATTTAAATAATGATCAGATTCCGTTTTGGCTTTGGATCCATTCAGTTTATCTCC
>CAYUXU010000043.1:0-5117 GCA_964449005.1 uncultured Erysipelotrichaceae bacterium
GCTATTAATAGCCTTATTCTTCAGTAATTATTTTTTCTATTATAGCGACTTTGGTACTTACGATTCGATGATCAAGAATTTGTAAGATTTGGATATGAAGATCTTCAGTATCTAAGATAGGTTTTTCGCCATCATCAGGAATTGCCCCTAGCAAGTTCAACAAATAACCCGCAAAAGTTTCAAACTCATCTTCTGGTAAGGTAACATCTAGTTGTTCCGCTACTTCATCTAAGGGAGCTGTTCCTTGGATTAACCAAGAGCCATCACTTAATTTTTTAATCTGGGGTGGTTTTTTCTTGCCAGTTAAGTTGTCATCGAATTCTCCAACAATTTCCGCTAAGACATCATTAATTGTAATAATGCCACTCATTCCACCATACTCATCTAAGACCACCGCAAAGTGATTTTGAGTTTTCTGCATATTTGAAAATAAGACATTAATAGTGGCTGTCTCAGGAACAAAGTAAGCTGGCTTAACGGCATGTTTCATAATATTCTCTAAAGATTTATCTTTTAAACGGAAATAATATTTAGTATTTAATATTCCCACGATATTATCGGGACTATCAGTACAAATTGGATATTGAGTATGAAAACTTTCATCGATAATCTTATCCCAAGACTTTAAACTATCTTCAGTCCAAAGTAATTCAACATCGAGGCGATGTGTCATAATTTCGGCGACAATCGTATCATCAAACTCAAAGATATTCTCTATCATTTCACGCTCTTCAACTTCAATCGTACCTTTGGCACTACCAACATCAATTAAAAGGCGAATTTCTTCTTCTGTCACCGCGCTATCATCAGCTTTTGGATCAATTTTAAGCATAATTAAAATTAGGGTGGTAGCTTTAGTTAAAAGCCAAACTAAAGGTTTAAAGACAATTGAGATAAAGACTAATAGCGATGTAAAGGCGAAACCAATTTTTTCCGCGTGGCGCATTGCTACTCGCTTCGGAACTAATTCACCAAAAACTAAAGTAAAGAATGATAAGATTAAAGTAATAATGATAACTGCCAAATGATTTAAGGTTGTTTCTGGTAAGTTTAAGCCAATTTTTAAAAACCAATCAGTTAAGTAATGCGAGAAATTATTTCCAGCAAAAGCAGCTCCTAAATAACCAGCTAAAGTAATTCCGACTTGAATCGTAGCTAAAAACTTCTCTGGTTTACTAGTTAAAGTAGTTAACTTCAGAGCTTTTTTGTGGCCATCAGCGGCATATTTTTCAAGCTTATTCTTATTAATGGATAAAACGGCAATTTCAGCACTAGCGAAAATTGCATTTAAGATAATTAGTAATAGTTGTAATAATAATGGTGTCCAAATAGATTTGGTCGACATGGTAATCCTCCTATAGTAAATTATGAAACATTTTACTATAGCAATAAATTAGTACGAAAAACAGGAGTATAATAAGTAGTTTTAAAGTATAAATTAAATCTTAATAACTTTAGATATAACAAAAAAACTACCCTAGTAGATTTTTCCGCTATTGGATTATGTAGATTTAAGTTATACTGCCAACTTGGATCAGGATCGTCCAATATTTGTACACCTAGCCTTCCTTATTTGTAATTTTATCACAATTCAAGGCATTGTCAAACGACTTAGCCCACTGGGGCAAAAGTTATTTCTCTCCTTGACAATCATGATAGAATAAGAAGGCGAAGGAAGTGACTTTATGAATGATGTTATCGTGGTCGGTGGCGGACATGCTGGAATAGAAGCTGCAATTGTTACCGCTAAAGCTGGCCTCAAGACTGTCTTAGTGACAGCAAACTTAAATACCGTCGCTGCTTTGCCTTGTAATCCTTCAATTGGAGGTCCTGCCAAAGGTGTCGTAGTCAAAGAAATTGACGCTTTAGGGGGAGTAATGCCTAAAATAAGTGATTTAGCGGCGCTGCAGTTTAAAATGCTTAATACTAATAAAGGACCAGGAGTCTGGGCTTTAAGAGTGCAAATAGATAAAATCAAATATACCAAGCTCATGCAACAAGAACTTCTCAATCAAGAAAATTTAGAAATTGTCGAAGCTATGGTTAATGAAATACTTACTGAGAATCAGACAATAACAGGAGTTAGATTAGCTGATGGCAGTGAAATAATCGGCAAAAGATTAATTTTGACAACTGGTACTTATATGAATAGTGCTGTTTTAGTTGGTGATCAAGTTACAATTAGTGGTCCTGATAACCAGCCTACTACTAAAGATCTTTCCAAGAACTTAAGTGATTTAGGTTTTAAATTATTTCGTTTAAAGACAGGAACTCCAGCTCGCTTAGCGAAAGATAGTATTGATTATGAATTAACCGAAATTCAACCGGGAAGTGAAACTTTTTATAGCTTTAGTTATCAAACTAAACCAGAAGATGTTATTAAGGAACAATTTCCTTGTTACTTAACTTATACAACACCTTTAACGCATGAGATTATTAATAATAATTTAGATCGCTCTTCAATGTATTCCGGAGTAGTAACGGGAATTGGGCCAAGATATTGTCCATCAATTGAAGATAAAATTGTTCGCTTCAGTGATAAAAGTCGCCATCAATTATTTCTAGAACCAGAATCAGCCGATATGGATACGGTTTATTTATCAGGAATGTCGACTTCAATGCCCCATGATGTTCAAGTCGAAATGATTAAAAGTGTCCCTGCTTTAGCGAAAGCCAAGATTTTAAAATATGCTTATGCCATTGAATATGACGCGATTGATCCGCTCCAACTAAAACCAACTTTAGAAACTAAATTAGTCAGAGGGTTGTATAGTGCCGGACAAATTAATGGAACTAGCGGCTATGAAGAAGCTGCCTGCCAAGGTTTAATTGCGGGGATTAATGTCATTAGTGATTTAAATAATCAAGAACCACTAATTTTAAGAAGAGATGAAGCCTATATTGGAGTATTAATTGATGACTTAGTAACTAAAGGAACTTTAGAACCTTACCGTTTATTAACTTCTCGTGCTGAATATCGACTTTTACTACGACATGATAATGCCGATACTCGTTTAACCAAGTATGGTCATAAATACCAAACTATATCTGATAAACAGTACCAACATTATTTAAAAATTGAAGCAGATGTAGCAAGTTTAAAAACCGAATTAGAAACTTTAAGCTTCACTAATGATCAAGCTGTTAATCAATATTTAACCTCACTTGGCTATAATGAAACGGCTCATAAATTAAATGCTTATGAACTATTAAAAAGACCACACGTTAAATTAGGAAAACTTCTTGAGTTTTTAGATTTAAACTATTCTGAGGAAGTAATCAATAAGGTTGAAATTGCCGTTAAATATCAAGGTTATATCGATAAGGCAACTAAAGAAGCACAACGTTTAGAAACGATGGAAGCATTAAAGCTACCTACTAGCCTTGATTATCAAGCAATTCCCCATCTTTCTATCGAGGGACGTCAAAAGCTAATGAATGTTAAACCAATTACGATTGGACAAGCTTCCCGGATTTCTGGAGTAAATCCAGCAGATATTTCGGTTTTGGCTATCTATTTAAAGCAACATAATTTTAGTAAAGAAAACTAACTATTTCTCAAGAAGATTTTTGTTATAATTAATTTACGGAGGAATTAATTTTGCTTGACTTTGAAAATTTATTAGCTCAACATCAAGTTTTTTTAACTGACTGGCAAAAGCAACAATTTTTTAGATACGCAAAGCTTTTAATTGAATACAATCAGAAAATAAACTTAACCGCCATTGTTAATGAAGCAGAAATTTATGAGAAACACTTTTATGATTCATTTCTACCAGCTTTAATTTATCCGATGCAAGGTAGTTTATGTGATGTCGGAGCTGGAGCTGGTTTTCCAAGTCTGCCTTTGAAAATTATTTATCCAGATTTAAAAATAACGATTATTGAACCACTTAAAAAAAGGATTAAGTTTTTAGAAGTACTAAGCAACGAGTTAAAACTCGATGTTAATTTAGTCAATGAACGGGCCGAAGTTTACAGTAAAACTAATCGTGAAAAATTTGATATCGTGACAGCTCGGGCTGTCGCACAGTTACCAATTTTAATTGAACTGTGTGGTGCTTTAGTTAAGAAAGAGGGAGTGTTTCTGGCTTTAAAAGGCCAAGCCGCTCATTTTGAAGTGGAAAAAGCGATTTATGCAGCAGAAGCCATGGGCTTAAAATTAGAGAAAATCCACCAACAAGCTTTAAACCAAGAAATAAACCGTTATAATATTATTTATCGTAAGATTAAAGCGACACCAAAAAAATATCCACGGCAATTTGCTTTAATTAAGAAGAAACCACTTTAAGGAGACCAGATGCGTAAAACTAAACTAATCCCAATGAATTTAATTACTCCAAATCGCTTTCAGCCCCGCAGTCAATTAGGCAGTGCTGGAATTGAAGAACTAGCAGCTTCAATTAGCCAAAACGGTTTAATTCAGCCAATTATCGTCCGAGAAATTAACCAAGGTTATGAAATTGTGGCCGGAGAAAGGCGCTTTCGGGCTTGTCTTTACTTAGGGTTTTCTGATATTTTAGCGATTGTTGATGAAGTGTCTGATCAAAAGATGGCAGAATTAGCTTTAATTGAGAATATCCAAAGAGAGAACCTTTCACCAATTGATGAAGCCAAGGCCTATCAACAATTAATTCAATTATATGATTTAACCCAAGAGAAGATTGCTTTACAAGTTGGTAAATCACAATCGGCAGTTGCCAATAAATTAAGGCTATTAAATTTAGCTCCAGAGATCCAAGAAGCGATTGCAAGTCGCAGTATTACTGAAAGACATGGTCGGGCTTTATTGGGATTGCCAATCATAAAGCGTCCCGAAGTATTTAATGAAATTTTAAAAAATGAATTAAACGTTAAAGAAACTGAGAAATTAATCTCTAATTTAAAAGAAAAACCACAACCAGTAAGACCAGCTACCACTAAAGGAATAGTTGCCAACCATAAAATTGCCGTCAATACAATTTTACAAGCAGTCGAGATGGTGAGAAAAGTTGGTTTTAATGTTATGATAGAAGAAACTTATCAAGCCGATGAAACAATTATGACAATTAAGATTAAGAAATAGGAAGGATAGAAATAATGGGGAAGATCATTGCGGTCGCAAATCAAAAGGGCGG
>CAYUXU010000043.1:5217-8002 GCA_964449005.1 uncultured Erysipelotrichaceae bacterium
TTATTAATTGAAGGGGTCTTACTCACCATGTTTGATGCGAGAACGAGACTTTCTTTAGAGGTCCAACAAGAAGTCCAAAAATACTTCAAAGAAAGAGTTTATAAAGTTTATATCCCGCGAAATGTGAAGCTTTCAGAAGCGCCATCTCGGGGACAATCGATATTCGAATATGATATTCGCTCGGAAGGAGCGAAAGCTTACGCAGCTTTAGCTAAAGAAGTTTTAGCTAATAATAGTTAGGAGGAAGAAATGGCAGATCAAGATAACCGTCGTTTAGGAAAAGGCTTAGGTGCTATTTTTGGGGATGACCTCAGTTCGATTATTGAAGAAATCCAGCAACAGGCAGATGATTCAATTGGTAGAAAACAGAATATTGAAATCAGTCAAATTATTCCTAATCCTTATCAACCCCGTAAGGAATTTGATTTAGAAAAAATTACGGAACTTTCTAAATCGATTGCCCAACATGGTGTCTTTACACCAATTTTAGTTCGTGAAACTGTCAATGGTTACCAACTAATCGCTGGTGAAAGAAGAGTTAGAGCTAGTGAACAAATTGATTTAAAAACGATTCCAGCCATTATTGTCGAGTTTACCGATGAGATGATGCTGGAGATCGGTTTATTAGAAAACATCCAACGCGAGAATCTTAGTGTTATTGAAGAAGCTTCCGCTTATGCCACGATGGTTTCAAAACTTAAATATACCCAAGAACAAGTCGCCAATCGAGTAAGTAAGTCACGGGAACATGTGGCTAATTTATTACGGTTATTAAAATTACCAACTGAAGTTCAAAATTTAGTTCATTTAGGTGAATTAACGATGGGACATGTTCGCCCTCTAATTACGTTAAATGATGATAAAAAAATCATTGAGTTAGCGAATAAAATTAAAGAAGAAAAATTAACAGTTCGTGAAGTCGAACAATTAATTAAAAATCTTAATAAGCCAATCGAAGTTACAAAAAAAGAACAACCTGATAAATACTTAGTAGATATTAAAAAGCAGCTTGAGACTAAACTCCAAACTGCTGTTAAGATTGATCAGAGACAAATCGTAATTAAGTATCAAAATACTTCAGATTTAAATCGGATTTTAGCTATTTTAAACCTGTTAGATAATCTCGATGAAAATTAATCAAGTTCAATAAATCCAATCCCAATCGCTTTTGGCCCAGCATGGGCTCCAACCACAGGAGTAATATAAGTAATAATAATTTGACGCTCGGGGTATTTCTTAAGAATTTCGCTTTTAAATGTTTCGGCATCATGATCATTATGAGCATGAATAATTAAAGTTAAAACATTTTTATTTAAGGTCTGTTCAAAATATAAATCAAGTAAGCGCTTTTGCGCTTTTTTAGTAGTACGAATTTTTTCTAAAGTTGCAACTTCGCCATTATCATTAATATTAAGTAAAGGTCGTAGTTTTAACCAAGAACCAAGCGAACCACTAATTTGGGAGAGGCGCCCATTTTTAATTAAATATAAGAGCGTATCAACTGTAAAATAAAGTTGACTTTTACTTCTAATTTTATCAAGTTCATTTAAGATATCAGTAACTGGATAATCTTTTAAAGCTAACTGATAGGCCGTTAAAGCTAAATATGCTTCTGGATAAGCGACTATTTTTGAATCATAGGGATAAATCTTTAACTTTCCAAAGTAGCTTTGAGCTAAGTTAACTACTGCTTGATACATACCACTTAACTGAGAAGAAATGATAATGACAATAACATTTTGATAACCAGCTTTCTCTAGTTGTTGAAAATGTTCTAACATTTCACCGATTGAAGTATAAGCTGTTTTTGGGATATCATCGGGGTTATGCTTTAAACGTTGATAAAATTCATCGGCTTTAATCTCTAAGAAATCAACATATTCCACGAGGTCACCAAAATGAATTAAAGAACGGAATACTGTAACATCTTGAGGATAATCAAGATAATCGATTCCAGAATTACCACAAACGCAAATTGCTGTCTTACTCATAGTTGCTCCTTCTTAAAAATTAATTGAGATATTTTTTATGATTTGATTTCTTAAGCTAATTAATTCTTGTTTATTTAATAATTGTTGGTTTAAGTTATATAGTACTTCGGTAAAAAGCTCTAATTTATTAGAAATATTTAATATTAATTTATTCTTTTGGGAAGTAGTAATAGTATTGATTAAGGTATAAAGGATCGTTTCTGATAACTCTAAAGAATGTTTAATTTGGGCTTGGTTTAAAATACTATTTAACTTAGGAATGATTAATTCCTTAATTAAATTAATTTGAATTAATAAATTATCGGGAACTTTACTAATCCAACTTAGTTGTTGAAAGCTATAATCAAAGAAAGCATTAAAAAGTTGATTGAGATTTGTTATTAGAGAACTGGAATTAATACCTTTTAATTTTTCTTGTAAGAGGGCTGTTTTAAAGTCGATTAAATAATCTAAAATTGCTTTCTTACTTGAAAAGTGATGGTAAATCGCTCCTTTTGATAATTTGGTAACTTCCATAATATCGTTTAAAGTGGTTGCTAAATAGCCTTTTTCTAAAAAAAGTTCTTCAGCGACTTTTGCGATAAGTTGTTTCGTGCTGTGGGTCATATCTACCTCCAAACCGACGGTCGGTTGTTTCTAGTTTATTTTAATTCTTTTGAAATGTCAAATTTGAAATATTTAATATCACTAAAAGGAAATTAAAATTTGTTATAATAAGAGAAACTAGGAGCTCTTATGACAAAATATACCCCAATGATGCAACATTATTTAAAAGTTAAAGCTGATTATCCCGA
>CAYUXU010000044.1:0-7896 GCA_964449005.1 uncultured Erysipelotrichaceae bacterium
ACCGAGACTGCTTTTCGAACTTCTAAGATTTTATCAACTTTAAAAAGCTGTTGGTTTTCCCAACGAATATAAAGTGGTTTTAACTGACCTAAACGATCAGTTTCCACAATTACATTAACATAACGTTTATATAAAGTAGTATTTTTAAATTCTTGCATAATTAATACCAACTAATTGGATGAATAATATGATCACTTTTGGGGTTAAAATCAGTTAAAAGTGGATTTAAACTAGTTGCCAAATATTTAATTGCTTCAAAACCATATTTACCGCGAATTGTTTCAAGACATACTTCCAACTTTTTTTGTTTTTGACGTTTCTTATCATCAATAAAGAAATTTAATTGGACTTGATTAGAATCAAGATATAAGTTAGAAACCGAGATTCCAATACTTCGTAACGCTAATTTAAAATCATAATTAGTTTCTAGCAAACTGATGACAACTGGCATAATTTCACTAACTAAATTAGTCGCAACCATAATTTTTCTTTGCCGAGAAAAAGAACTTAATTTTACATCACGTAAACTAATACTAATAACATTGCCTTTTAAACCAGCTTCTTTTAAACGGGCTGCGACCGATTCCACTAAAACTAAAAAAACAATTTTCGCCTCTTCGAAGTTACTAATATCAGCCGGTGTAGTAATCGAATTACCAATTGATTTAATTGGTTCCTGAGCAGATTTTAAAGCCACTGAACTACTATCATAGCCATTAGCAAAGTACCAGATTAGCTCACCATTTTTGCCTAAGATGTCTTTTAAATAGCCTTGTGGTAAGTTTGCCAGTTCGCCTAAGGTAAAGATGTTTCTTTGATTTAACTTAGCTTTAGTTTTATTTCCAATAAAAATTAAATTCTCGACTGGTAGTTCCCAAACAATTTTTTGATAATTATCAGGAGTAATCACCGTAAAACCAGCTGGTTTAATCAAATCACTACCTAATTTTGCAAAAACTTTATTAAAAGAAAGCCCCACGGAAATGGTTAAACCTAGTTCCTTTAAAACTTGGACTTGAATTTCTTTCGCGATTTTTGCAGCGGGACCAAATAAAGTCTCACTATTTGTCAAATCTAACCAAGCTTCATCTAAACCAAATGATTCGACTTGATCAGTATATTTTAAATAAATATCTTTGACTAAGTTTGTATAATAAAGAAATAAATCATATTTTGGAGGAACAATTACTAACTCGGGACATTTTTGAAGCGCTTCTCGTAAAGTTTCCGCGGTTTTAATCCGATATGCTTTCGCTTTTAAATTACGCGCTAAAATAATTCCATGTCTTAATTCTTCATGACCTCCAACTGCCATTGGTACTTCTTTTAAGGCGGGATATAGCATTTCTATAATTTGAGCATAACAATGATTAATATCAGCATGCATAATTTGTCTTTTTAAAAACACTTTATCCCTCCTTACAGTAAATTTATTATAAAATAATTTGTTGCGTAATTCAAGATATTATGCAACAGTTTTTAATTAATATTATTTATAATTAGAGAATTGTTGCATATTGAAATGAGATAAGCTACAATATAGGCAAAGTGAGGTGGTTAAATGGAGTTAAAAGAACTCATTGCTTACTTAAAATATCAAGCTAATTTAAATAATGTTGAATTAGCTCGTAATTTAGGAGTTAATCGGGCTACTTTAAGTCGTTGGGAGTCAGGAGAGATCAAAAGTTTAAATTCAGAAGCAAAACAACGGATTAATCAATATTTTAAAATTGATGTTGATCAGTATTTAACTCACAACTTAGTTAAACCACTTTTAGGAACTGTTAAAGCTGGTTATGATTTGTCAGCTGTTGAAAATATTGAGCGTTATTTAGAAGTATCAGCTAGTGATGCTATAAAAGGTGATTATTTTTTAAGGGTAAGTGGCGATTCGATGATTAATGCTCAGATTTATCCCGGCAGTTTAATTTATGTTAAAGCTGTAAATGATGTAGCTTCTGGTAGTATTGCAGTAGTTTTAATTAATGGTGAAGAAGCTACCGTTAAAAAAGTCATTAAAAAAGATAACATTTTAATTTTAGAAGCCGCTAATCCTGAGGTTGCTAATCGTTATTATAGTATAAAAGAAGTTGCTGAAATTCCGATTCAAATCATTGGTCAAGTACTTTATAGTAAAATTGAATTTTAAAAAAATGACTTTAATTAGTCATTTTCTTTTTGGTAGAAGTGCCATAAATCTTGACACATAGTTTTTAAATCTAATTTAGCTTCCCAACCAAGTAGCTCTTTAGCGTAGCTAGTCTCGGCGTAACAGACCGCAATATCACCCGGACGCCGATCTTTAATTTGGTAAGGAACTGCCACTTGATTGACTTTAGTAAAGGTCTCGACTATTTCTAAAACTGAGTGGCCGGAGCCGGTCCCAAGGTTAATAAATTTAATGCCTGGATGTTTTAAAGCATAATCTAAGGCCGCGATATGGCCTTGGGCTAAATCAACGACATGAATATAATCTCTGACCCCAGTTCCATCAACAGTTGGATAATCATTCCCCCAAACATTTAAATATTCCCGTTTTAAGACCGCTACTTGGGCCACATATGGTAATAAGTTATTCGGGATACCACGCGGTTTTTCACCGATTAAACCACTTTGATGAGCTCCAATTGGATTAAAATAACGCAGTGAAACAAATTTAAAGCTTTCGTCGGCTAAAGCCAAGTCTTTTAAAATCGTTTCAATCATGGCTTTAGTTTGGCCATAAGGATTAGTTGGCTTAATACTTTCACTTTCTAAAATTGGTACTTGAGTGGGATCACCATAAACCGTTGCTGAACTACTAAAGACTAAAGTAGCAACTTGATACTGTTGCATCAGTTCTAAAAGATTTAAAGTAATCACAATATTATTACGATAGTATTTTAAAGGGACACTAACCGATTCCCCTGCTGCTTTAAATCCCGCAAAGTGTAATACTGCTGCTATCTTATTTTCTTGAAAAACTGTTTCAAGTAATTCTTTCTGATTCATATCAATTTCATAAAACTTTGGTCGATAATCAGTAATCTTCTCAATTTGATCTAACACCTTAATTTCTGAATTTGATAAGTCATCGACAATTACTACCTCATAATCAGCATTAATTAATTCAACAACACTATGGCTTCCAATATAACCTAAGCCACCAGTAACTAAAATTTGCATTATTTACCTCCAAAAAATATTTTAATAATATCCTGCCATGTAATAAAAACAAACAGCATTAACATTAAAAAGAAACTCCCCAGAATTAAACGTTCTTCCCATTTTTTATCAAGTGGCCCTTTTTTTATAATTTCCGCTACCGTTAAAATGACACGCCCCCCATCAAAAGCTGGAATTGGTAATAAATTAAAGAGCGCGACATTAATTGAAATCGAAGCCGTTAAACTGAAAAATAATAAAATTGTTTCTTTTATTCCAGCTGCCTGTCCCATTACTTCTCCAGTGGTTTGCATAATTCCGAGTGGACCACTTAATTGATTTAAGCCGACCCCTTTAAAAAGATTGATCAAAGCCAAAGCCACCAATTTAATCATTAATAATGTTTCGCTAATTCCCGTTGTAATAATCGTAAAGAAGTTTAAAGGTACCAATTCCGGTGGTAATGCCGTAATCCCAATTAAATAGCGACCACTAGCTTCATCTAAGGCAGGCGTTACTTCAAATTCGAGCTTAGAACCAGCCCGCTCAATGTAGTAAGTTACTGGAGCACTCGGATCAGCCGCTACTTTTTCTACCAGTTCGTTAAAGGTAGCTGGAGAAAAAGTTGTACCATCATGATATTTTACTTTAATAATTAAATCGTTAGCCTTTAAACCAACTAAGTCAGCGGGAGAATTTTCTCTAACTTCCGCAATAATTGGTTTAGGCAGTACTACTTTGGTTTGGGTAATTGAAAAAATCCCAATAAAAAGTACTAACGCTAAAAAAAGATTCATAAAGATACCAGCCAGCATCACTAAAATTCTTTTAATAGGTGTTATCCCCTTGATAGTTCTTTCAAAAGCGACTTCTGGAAAGTTTTCACTTTGATTCGGCTCACCAGCCATCGCTACAAAGCCACCGAAGGGAATCGCTCGCAAGCTATAAGTAGTTTCTTTGCCTTGATATGAAAATAGTTTTGGTCCAAACCCCACCGCAAACTCGCTACAATAAACCCCAAAGCTTTTCGCCACGATTAAATGTCCTAATTCATGGACAAAAACTACTAAACTTAAAATCAAAATAAAATATAATAAAGCCATTTTAATGCTCCTTAGCTAATTGATAAACATAATCCCGAGCTCTTTGGTCAGACGCAATAATTTCCTTTAAACTCGGTGTCCTTAAATACTCTAACTCAGTTGTGGTTTTTTTGACAAGCTTTTCAATCATCAAGAAACTAATCTTTTCTTCCAAAAACAATGCCACAGCGGCCTCATTTGCCCCATTCATAATTGCTGGCAAGTTACCACCTTTTAAACCAACTTCATAAGCTAGTTTTAATAAAGGAAAACGCTCAAAAGACATTGCTTGAAAATTTAAGCTTTTTTGCTTTATTAAATCTAACTTTTCTTGAATTTCTAAAGGAAAGCGTTTTGGATAAGTTAAAGCATATTGGATAGGAACCATCATATCGGCACTACCTAGTTGGGCTAGCCAAGAATTATCAACAAATTCCACTAAAGAATGAATAATACTTTCTGGGTGTAGGATTACTTCAATGTTCTGATAAGGAATTTGAAATAAATGATGAGCCTCAATTACTTCTAAGCCTTTATTCATCATTGTAGCACTATCAATCGTAATTTTGGCACCCATTGTCCAGTTGGGATGCTTTAAAGCTTCTTGAACTGTTACCGCTTTTAACTCAGCGCGACTTTTATCACGAAAACTTCCGCCAGACGCCGTTAAGACAATCTTTTTAACTTCTTTATTTAAATTTCCTTTTAAACATTGAAAAATAGCGGAGTGCTCACTATCAATTGGAATTATCGTAACTTGGTGCTTTAAAGCTAATTGACTAACAATTTCACCAGCAGCCACTAAAGTTTCTTTGTTAGCTAAAGCGATATTAATTCCAGCTTTTATTGCCGCCAGAGTTGGTTTTAATCCAACAAAACCAATTAAAGCATTGACAAGTTTTGTGGTTCCTTGGATTGTCGCTAAGGTTTCCAAACCTTTTTCGCCACTAAAGAAAGTTATTGTCGGATATTTTCCTTTTAATAGCTCGGCTGTTTCAGCTTCTAAAACTGTGACATAAGCTGGCTCAAACTCATTAATAACAATCTCAAGTTGTTTAATATTTCGAGCGGCACTAACTCCTAAGATTTTAAATTTATCAGGATGTTGTCGGACAACTTCTAGGGTTTGTTGGCCAATTGATCCGGTAACTCCCAGGATAACTAAATACTCCATCGTGATATCAGCTCCCAAACACTATAAAAAATTAATAAATTAAAGATTAAACTATCGACTCGATCTAAAATACCTCCATGACCTGGAAAAATTGAACCAAAATCTTTAATTTTAAACTTTCTTTTTAAAACACTAAATGATAAATCTCCAATTTGACCAGCTATACCAACTACAAAGGCACTAATCAGAGCTTTCAAGAAGCTGAATCTTAGGATTAATAAACCAAAAATAAAGCCAAAACTAGCGGCTAAAAGAAACCCTCCTAGAAAACCTTCAACTGTTTTATTTGGTGATATTTCAGGAATAAGTTTTCTTTTCCCGAAAAATGATCCCACGAAATAAGCCCCAGAGTCCCCTAAATAATTACTAACGATGATTAAGACAAATAAGCCAAAAGAACTCTCGTAAATCGCTAAAAAGGCCCTTAAAGCTAAAGAAATCAAGATACTAATTAAAAATATATATGAAGTCGGTCCAATATTAATGTCACGATTAAAAATTTGAATTAAAAACAATCCGACCGTAAATAATCCTAAATAATATATAAAGTTTTCTTTATCACAATATGTTAAAACAACAACAATAATTAGTAATGCGAAATAACCCCACCAATCAATCTTCGGATAAACATTTCTTAATATCTCATAGACCGCCAGTGCCGAAAGCAAAGTTAAGGCGATATAAAGCAAGGGTCCCCCTAACCATAGAATCGGGATAACAGTTACAATAAGCAAAAGTGCGGTAATAATACGTTGTTTCATTTAAAGTCCTCCAAAACGCCGCTCACGTTTTTGATACTCATTAATAATCTCATTTAAATCCATTTCAGTAAAACTGGGCCAAGGTTTTTCACTAAAGTATAATTCACTATAAGCAATTTGCCAAAGTAAAAAATTTGAAAGTCTTTGTTCACCACTAGTTCTAATTAATAAATCGACTGGTGGTAAGTCAGCGGTTAATAAATGTTTTTCAAAATCAGATTCACTAATTGGAGCTTTAATTTTTTTATCTAATGCTAGTTTAATTAACTGATTAGTAGTATTAACAATTTCAGCTTGACCACCATAATTAAAAGCAAAATTTAAAATCATCCCGGTATTGTCTTGGGTTGCTTTAATCGCATCTTTTAAGACTTTTTGAGTTTTGGTAGGAATCTTTTGATAGCTTCCAATCATCATAATCTTAATATTATTAGCTTGGAGCTCAGGTAAAAAGCGCTTGAAAAAAAGCGCTGGTAATTGCATTAAATAATTAATTTCTTCAATTGGTCTGCGCCAGTTTTCAGTTGAAAAGGCATAAACCGTTAATACTTCAATCTTAAGCTTATGACATGCCAAGGCAATATCACGAACATTTTCGGTTCCTTTTAAGTGCCCTTCAAAACGCTTTAAGCCTTGTTTCAAGGCCCAGCGACCATTCCCATCCATAATGATGGCGAGGTGTCGGATTGCCTGATTCATAGCCTGACCTAAATTGTCATTATTTCTTGCGATTTTTTCTCAGTTAAATCATCAACCTGTTTAATATGTAAATCGGTAATTTTTTGAACTTCATTTAACAAATCATGTTGCATATTTTCACTTAATGTTTCATCTTTTTTAATTGAATCATTAATGTCACGTCTAATATTGCGAATCGCTATTTTAGCCTCTTCGGTCGTCTTGCCTAAACCTTTAACAATTTGAGCGCGAGTTTCTTCAGTTAAGCCGGGAACGTTAATTCTAATTACGCTACCATCATTAACTGGTACCATTCCTAAATCACTAGCATTAACACTTCTTTCGATATCTTTAAGAAAAGATGTATCGTAAGGTTTAATCATTAATTGGCGACCTTCTACAACCGTAATACTACTTAATTGATTTAGCGGAGTTAAAACGCCATAATAATCGACTGAAATACGATCTAAAAGAGCCGCATTCGCTCTTCCAGTTCGAACTTTAGCGAGTTCTTCTTCAAAATTTTCGATTGAATTTTCCATTCTAGTGGTTGCTTCTCTTAAATATTCCATTATTTTACCTCCTTAGTGACTCTCGTGCCTAAAACTTCACCTTGGACAACTTTTAAAATATTGCCCGGCTGATTCATATTGAAGATAATTAGATCAATATCATTTTCCATGCACATACTTGTGGCAGTTGCATCCATTATTTCAATATTATTTTTTAGCATCTCCATATATGTAAGTATATCATATTTTGTAGCCGTCAAATCGGTTTTTGGATCTTTTGTATAGACCCCGTCCACTCCGTTTTTTGCCATTAATATAACATCAGCATTTATCTCTGAGGCCCGTAAGGCAGCAGTTGTATCAGTTGAGAAAAAAGGACTTCCAGTTCCAGCACCAAAGATAACAACCCGTTTTTTCTCTAAGTGTCGAATCGCCCTTCTCACAATAAAAGGTTCAGCCACTTTGTTCATTTCAATGGCAGTTTGAACTCGAGTTTCAACATCTAACTTTTCTAAAGCGTTAGAAATCGCTAAAGCATTAATCAC